>CAMPIK010000238.1 GCA_946886325.1 uncultured Shinella sp. | reverse complement strand
CCAACGCCAGTATACGCCCCTCCAGACCGCTGGAGCGGTTGTGTGTGGGTGATTAGCTCAGTTGGTAGAGCAGCTGACTCTTAATCAGCGGGTCCACGGTTCGAGCCCGTGATCACCCACCAAATTCCTTCCCGAATTGGTGATAGTGTCTCCGCCTTGCGGTGATTTGGCCCGTGTATCTCGCGGCAGGGTGCCGTCTCGGCACCCCAAAGGCAATCCTCACACCTCCAGTTCGCCGCGCGCCACCCGCACGGCCTGACCGCCGATGCGGGCGTTGGCGATCTTTCCGCCGGCGACGTCGAGATGGAGATGGATCGCGGAGGGGCGGCCCATCTCGACGCCCTGTTCGATCAGGAAGGGATGGTGCCCGTCGATGAGCTGGTCGAAGAAGTGGATCGCGCCGGAAAGGGCGGCGACCGCAGCACCCGTTGCCGGGTCCTCGGCGATGCCCATGTCGGGCGCGAACATGCGCGTGTGGAATTTCGCGTGATGATCGACCCCGCCCCGGCAATAGAGATAGGCGGCGGCAAGTCGCCCGTCCGCGAAGGGCACGCAGCGCTCCCAGCGCCCCGGATCGAAATCGACGGCAGCAGCGGCGGCAAGGTCGTGCAGCGGCACGAGCACGAAGGGCACGCCGGCACTCCAGAGCGTCGGCACGTGATTTTCGAAGCCGACCTGGCTCGATTTCAGCCCGAAAGCATCGGCGATCGCCTGCCGGTCGAGGGTGGCCTCCAGCCGCTGCGACTTGCGCGGCAGGTCGAATTCGGCGAACGCGGCGCCGCTGACAGGCAGCCGGACGGCGCAGCGCACCGGCCCGACATTCTCCTCCAGCACGCTGACGAGATCGCGCGGCCGGCCGTTTCCGTCCGCCGCCTCGGCGATCGCAATGGCAGCGCCGACGGTCGGGTGACCGGCAAAGGGCAGTTCGCGCCCGGGCGTGAAGATGCGCAGCCGCGCGGCATGCCCGTTCGCCTCCGGCGGAAAGACGAAGACGGTTTCCGACAGGTTGAACTCCCGCGCGATCGCCTGCATCGCGGCATCATCGAGACCCTCGGCATCGAAGACGACCGCAAGCGGATTGCCGGCGAGGCGGCGATCGGTGAAGACATCGTAGACGGCGTAGCGGCGCGACAAGGCAATCTCCCTGCGGGTCGATAGTTTCTGCAAAGTGCACGACCGCCCGCCGACCGGCAAGCGGCAATCACCGATCCTTCTTGCCGAAGAACCAGGCCAGCACCGGCGGCATGAATTCCGCATAGGCATGCCGCGCCGGATCGGCGTCGAAGATCGCCACCGCGGCGTCCGCCTCCGGCTCAGGATCCCCGGCAATGTGCTGGCGGATGCGGTCGAGCAGGACATCGGCCGTCTGCGGCAGGCGGAAGACCTTGAAGACGGTCACGACGCTGCGGATATGCAGCGCGTGATAGCCGGGCTCCTCGTGCGCGCCGGCAAGGTCCAGTCCGGTTTCCTCCAGCACCTCCCGCCGCATGTTGGCATCGATGTCGCAGACCCCATCAACGATATCGCCGGTGTCGAGCGAGCCGGCGGCACAATAGACCCGGCCGGCATTGGCCGTGCGCGCCGCCATGCGGATCGCGATCACCGCGCCGTCCGCCGAGACGAGGAGCGGCAGGCCGAACAGATGATAGCCGCCCGGCGCCCGCGACTTGCGCCAGAGGAGAAAGGTCGAATAGGGCACGACGTGGCCGCTGCCCCGGATTTCCCTGCCGTCGAAGACAAGGCGGCGCTGGAAGAGCATGCGTCCGTCGAAGAGCGCCGGGTTTGCAGCGCTTTCGCGCGCCCAGTTTTCGCGCGCGGCCGCCACCTCGGCAAGGTGGTAGGGATGCGGTGCATCGGAGACGGCGAGATGGACCGAGGCGACAGGGACGATCGTGCCTTCCGCGGGGAAGCCGTCGAGAAGCGGTTCGAGCGTCATGGCGTCAGACGTCCAGCGTCATCGCGACGACGCAATGGTCCGACGCCTTCGGGCGGTCCCAGCCGATGCGCGGATAGCGCTCGACCTCCTGGCCCGGCGGAAAGGGCGTGCGGAACGGCTGACCGGCACGGATGATGTCGGGCACGCGCATCGCGTTTCGCTCCGCCAGCGCCGGCGAGAGCCAGATATAGTCGAGCTGGCAGAGATGCTGCTCCGCCGGTCCCCGGCTGTGGTAGAGCGTCCAGCGATCGTCGACCGGGCGGCGGAGCATGGCGTTCTCGGCGAAACCGTCGCGGCTGAAGACGTCGAGCGCGCTCGCTTCCTCGCCTGCCGGCACGAAGCGATAGCCCGAGCGCCGCTCGCCTTCGACGACGATGCGTTCCTGATAGTCGTTCATGTCGCCGCAGATCGCGAAATTCTTGCTGGCCGTGTGGCCGGCGCCGAAGCGCTTCTCGATGATGTGCCGGACGGCGCCCGCTTCGGCAATGCGGATCGGCATGGTCGATACGCGTCCGTCGAGCCCGTCACGGCCCGGCCCCATCGACTTGAAATGCACGACATAGAGCGTCAGCGGCCGGCCGCCGATCCTCAGATCGAGTTCGAGGCAGTCCCGCTTGAAGATGCGATCATCCGGCGTCATGCCCTCCGGCAAAGCCGGCGAGAACAGGCCGAATTCGCGGTAGCTGGCACCCGCATGGCTCCTGACGTCAACGCATTCGATCTTCTGGCCGTCGCGCGTCTCTTCCCGCATCAGCACCGCGACGTCGATGCCGCGCGTGTCGTTGCCTTCGATCAGGTAGTGCTGGCGATAGCCGTTGCCGACCATGCGGAAGAGATAGCCATATTCGAAGGCGCGCAGCGCATCGAGATTGTCCACTTCCTGAAGGCAGAGGATATCGGCATCCGCATCGGCGATGGCGAGCGCCGACTGCTGGCGCGAATCGTCCGTCAGCGCGATGGCGCGCGCCTCCTCCAGCCGCTGGTACTCGGCCTCGTTGCGGATGTCGAACAGGCGAAGCACGCGATCCTGCCGGGCCTGGTTGCGAAAACCGGTGAAGTCGAAACGGGTCATCAGGTTTTCGACGTTGAACGTGGCAATGCGTACCGACATGAAGGCCCTTTCGATGCTGCGCGGAGTTTAGCGGCGGGGACCGCGTTGAAAAGCGGTTTTATGCAGGATGGAACGATTTGGGAGCGTGAATAAACGGCCTTGTCGATGCGTCCTCCCCTGAGCATTCTGATCCCGCGCGTCGAGCGCTTCGAGGATACCGGCTCATGGCGACACGACCCTGCCGCATGCTCGCGGCCCTGCTCTGCCTGCTGATCCTGACGACGACGGCAAGGGCCGCCGAGTCCTACATCACGACGTCAGGTGCCGCGGCGCGGGCGATGGGCGTGCTTGTCGAAAAGATCGGCAAGACGCCGCGCCTTCTGTCGGTGCGCATTTCCGAGCAGCAGATCAACGTCCAGGCCGAAGGCGGCAAACGGCCGAGCGACGTGGACGAATGGCGGGTCGGCCATGTGAAGCGCTTTTTCCTCGATTTCGAAACGACGGGCGGACCGTTTCCGGTCACTTCGCCCGGCTTGGTCAGCGACGTGGCGAGCGGCTATTTCGCGCTCGACGAGATCGCGCTTGAAAAGACCGCCGAGATCGCCGCCGCCGCCATCGCCTATGCCAGGCTCGAGGACGCGGGAACGGTGCAGTCGATCGAGATCCAGCGCCAGGTCTCGATCCTACCGGCGCCGCGCTACGGCGAGGTGCGCTGGAGCCTTTATGTAACGAGCGGGCGCGAAAGCGCGACGGTCCGCTTCGACGGCAAGGGCAACATCGTCGGCGCGGACCTTTCGAACACCAACCGCGCCCGCACGATGAATCTCATCACCGCCGACGATTGGCCGAAGGCCGAGGCGCTCGCCGACCTGAAGTCGGTGATCGGCACCGAAGCGCGGCTTCGCGATTTCACGGTCTATCCGCGCTCGCTGTCGCTGAAGGTCGACCACCAGACGCTGCCCGGCCAGATCCAGGGCTATGGCTGGACCGTTTCCGGCGTCACGCGCGACCCGATCCTGTCGCCGCTCTTTCCGGGGCGCGGCGACGCGGAGCGCTTTTCGCTCGATGACGTCGATCTTGCACCGCTCGCCACCATCCGCGACAACGCGATCAAGGCCTGGGCGAATGCCAATTCCACCCTCAACTACATGATGCTGAAGCGCTCGCTCGATGATCCGAAGGGACCGGAACTGCGCTGGGTCGTCAATTTCAACGATATCGGCGCAAACGACGGCAGTTTCGCGATGTTCGGCGCCAGCGGTTCGATCGAACTGTCGACGGCGGGCGAGGTCAAGGTCGTGAAGCTGCCGGCCTATCGCCAGAAGAAGCGCGACTGGCTGGCGCCGGAGACCGCGGCGGAGGTGCTTGGCCGCCTCGACACGACCTTCGGGCCGGGCGCCCGCTTCGCCGAGATCACCATCAGCAACGAGCAGGCAAGCGTGCTGGCCGAGGACCCCGACACGTCCGGCCGGCTGCTGTCCTATCTGGTCGACGACCAGGAACTCCGCCGCACCGGAAACCTGATGCCCTGGAATGCCGAGGCAGGCCCGGAGCGTCTCTTCGATACGGCGTCGCTCAAGACCTTCTCCGGCGAAAGAATGGCCGAGCTGAAAGCGCGAACCTATGCCACGCTGAAGGTCAGCGAAGCCGAAATGCCGGTCGCGCGCTACACGTTTTCCATCGGCCAACTGCTCGGTCCGGACGGGACCTTCATGGTGCCCTCGCCTGACGGCAAGGTGACGCTTGAAATCCGCGTCGAGGGCAATGACGGCTGGAAGGGCGGCCGCGTGACCTATTCATCGACGGGCGACACGATCGACGTGGTGACGCCGTAGACACTTCACAAAGAGGGAGAATGAGGAGGTGGGGATGAGCAGCTATCGCATATTGAAAGGGCTCGGATTGGCGATCGCCCTTGGCTTGGCGACCGCGCCACCGGTAGCCGCACAGGAGCTCTTCGGCGCCATTGCCTTTTCGCCGCGAACCGGGGCGCATGGCTGGTCGACGGGCAATACATCCAGAGGGGAGGCAGAAATTGACGCGCAAGCGAATTGCCTGAAACACGCCTCCGACTG
>CAMPIK010000237.1 GCA_946886325.1 uncultured Shinella sp. | reverse complement strand
TCGGATTGATGCGCTCGCCGATCACGCAGAAGGGCTGGTCGAAGCCGATGATGATCTCGCGGGTGGCGGAGGCGACGATGGTGCGGGTCATGGGTATCCTCTCTGGGGTGCGCCGGCCTCAGCCTATCGCGCGGATGTGACAATGCAAAATTCCAGATAAAGTTCTGCGCAAACTTGTCTGCGGGCGATCAATGCGGCTGATGGGCGGCGATCTCGGCCATTTCCTGCTGGTTCTGCTCGACGCCGTCGCGGGTCTGGCCGATGCGCTCGGCGACCAGTTCGTCGACCGGATTGGCCTCGCGCTTCCACGGGCGCCGGCCCTTCAGCACGCCGGATTCATGCACGATCTCGGCGACATATTCCTCCTGGCGGTAGGCCATGACATGCACGCCGGAGACGCCCTCGATCTCCTTCACCTCGTTGATGATGTCGATGCAGAGCTGCTTGCCTTCCTTCTTCTGGTCCTCGGCGCCTTCGAGCCGCTTGATGATCGCATCCGGGATGTGAATGCCCGGCACGTTCGACCGGATCCATTTTGCCGTCTTGGCCGACGCCATCGGGCCGACGCCGACGAGGATGTAGCATTTTTCGTCGAGGCCGAGGTCGCGCACCTTCTTCATGTATTCGCGGAACATCGGCACGTCGAAGCAATACTGGCTCTGCACGAACTGCGCGCCGGCCTCGATCTTCTTGGCGAGGCGGAAGGGCCTGAAATCGTAGGGCGGCGCGAAGGGGTTGATCGCGGCGCCGAGAAAGACCTTTGGCGGCGTCGTCAGCTTGCGGCCGGACAGGAACTTGGAATTGTCGCGCATGATGCGCACCGTCTCGAGCAGCGACATGCAGTCGAGGTCGAAGACGGGTTTTGCGCCCGGCTGGTCGCCGGCCTGCACGCCGTCGCCGGTCAGGCACATGATGTTGGCGACGCCCATGGCGGCGGCCCCCAGCACGTCGCCCTGGATGGCGATGCGGTTCTTGTCGCGGCAGGCGATCTGCATGATCGGCGCATAGCCCATGCGGGTCAGAAGCGCGCAGATGCCGACCGAGGACATGTGGCAGTTGGCGCCGGACGCATCGACCGCGTTGATGCCATCCACCCAGCCCTCGAAGATCGCGGCGCGGTCGGAGACGTCCTGCGGGTCGGCGCTATCTGGCGGATTGAGCTCGGCGGTGACGGCGAATTCACCGCGCCGGAGCACGCGCTCCAGCCGGCCGAGCGAGGAATGGCCGGGCAGGGGATCGAGCGGCAGGTGGATGCCAAGCGGATTTTCGTCGATATGCGCCATCGCTCAGGCGTCCTTTCCGGCTGCGGCAGCGGCTTCCTTGGCGGCGGCGGCTTCGGCGGTGACGCGCAGCCAGGACGAGGTTTCCCGAAGCGACTGGTTGACCGGCTTCTGCACGTTCATGATGGCATTTCCCTTCGCCATGTTCTGCGAGCCCTTCCAGGCCTGGACCCAGACGCAGGGCATGTCCGGCTCGACCTCGCAATTGCCGTTGGCGCGCACGCCGCCGCACGGTCCGTTGCGAAGCTGCTTGGGACAGTTCATCGGGCAGGACATGCCGGTCGACGACAGCGCACACTGGCCGCACATGCGACAGTCGAAGAGGAACCCCTTCACATGGCGCTCGACGAAGGTGATCGGCCGCTCGACGCGCTGGTAGCCGAAGAGCTTCCAGACGGGGTGCAGCAGCAGGAACACGTCGGCGAAGCGGTGGTAGAACCATTCGAGGAAGCGCGAATTGCGCACCGCCCAGAGCCGGACGGTGTATTTGTGGCGGGCGCGGCGGTTGGGCGAGACGCCGGCGGGCGTGAACGCCCCGGTCTTCGCTTTTGCGCCCGGCGCGGCATTGCCGGGTTTCGGGGCGGCGTCAGCCATTGTCGCGGCCCCCGGCCTTGACGAGGGCGACGAGCCGTTCCCGGTCGTAGGCGGCCTCGAATTCGGCTGCGGCCCTGTCGGCCTCCGCCTCGAGATCGTCGGAGACCGGCACCGGATCGGCCTTGCGCCATTCGGCGAGGTAATCGTCCGTCTCGGCCGCGCCCGTGCGCATGGCGCACATGTCGATCGCCTCGGTGAAGCGCAGCGACAGCTCGCGCTTGGCGGTCTTCCGCCCCTGCTTGATGATGACCTGGGCGGGAATGTCCCGCCAGAAAACGATGATACGGTCTGCCATGTCGCGTATTCTCCTCGCGCCGACAATGCTTGCAGTCCAAGGCGCGGGCTGCACTCGCCACGACCGCGCCTCGCTCAAAAACGACGCGCGCAATTTCGCAATCGGGGGATTACCAGATGCCGCGCGTCAGGCCATGCCAGAGCCATGTCCAGATCGGCGGATGATACCACTGCCGCGACGGACCTTCGACGCGTTTCGGCGCCAGTTTTCCGGCAATCGCATCCCCGACGGCGGCGACCGCGATGCCGGTGCCCCCGGCGGTCTGGAGCAGCGGATAGGTGTGCATCGTATCGGCAGGCGAGGGCGTCAGGCGGACCTGATGCAGCACCTCGCCGGTATCGACGCCCGCATCGACCAGATGGACCGTCGCGCCGAAATTTGCCTCGTCCTTCATGATGCGCGACCAGTAGCCGCCCTGCAGGCCGCGATATTGCGGATTGATGCCGGCATGGAAGTTGATGACGGGGCAGGGGATAGCGGCAAGCGTCTCGCGCTTCAGCATGCGGCAACTGACGGTGAAGACGACGGTCGGGCGCAGTTCATCGACGAGTGCTGCGAATTCGGCCGTGTTGGCCGAGGCGATCGCGATGCGGCGAAGGTTCGGATCTACAGTGGGGTTGGCACCGTATTGGCGGACGATCTCATCGAAGCGCCGTGCGGTGAAGCGCTTGCCATATTTGGAAACGACCATCGTCGCCAGTTGCCCGAGCGCCTGCACCCAGCCGAGCTTGCGGGCGCGCCGGCGGATGAACAGCGATTTGGCTTCCGGCTGCTCGACGACCACAACAATGTTGGGAAACTGGCGCTTCAGCGCGTTGATCAGAATCTCGGGATTCGGACCGCCCTGCGTCAGCACGAGGACGAGCGGAGTGGCAGGGATCGCGATCTCGGGCATGAGGGCTCAGAAGACGAGGAACAGGAGGGCGCCGGCGGTCAGGACCACGAAACCGGCAACGGCGACCGAGATAACGCCGATCGCGATGCCGATGCCAAGGCCGAGGCCGTCGCGTTCCGTGTGGGCGAAACCGATGACGGCGAGCGCAAAGGCCGGCAGCCAGTTGCCGAGCGGGATCGGAAGGGCGCAGACGATCGCGACGATCAGCGCGAAGAGGCCGAGCAGCCGCTCGACCGTCCGGTTGCCGATGAACCAGTAGCGCGGCCTGACCAGCGTCTCGGCCCGCTTCAGCCAGGGGGTGATGCGCGTGACGATGGCCGAGAAGGTGGAGCGCTCGAAACTGTAGTTGGCCACCCGTTCGGGAAGCCAGATGCGCGAGCGTCCGCCGAAGGTCATCTGCCAGGCGATGAAGATCAGCGGCAGGCCGACGATCAGCGTTGCGCCTGGCGGCAGCGGCACGAGATTGGGTATGGCGAAGATGACGAGAAAGGCCCCGAAGGACCGGTCGGCCAAGGCATTGGCGATCTCGCGGATCGAGATGCGGGCGCCGGTGTGAAGGGCGAGGTTGCGCAGGAGGTCCGACAGTTGCTGCGGATGGTCCTTTGCCGTCTTCGCCTTGCTCTCGTCCTCGTCGAAAATATGATCCGTCACGCTCCGCCCCTGAACTGGCCTCCACCGACACTATCGATGAGGCAGGCCTAGCAAGCCGTTAAGGCGAGAGTTCGACCGAGGCCAATCTATCCGGGAAGGATAACGGATTCTTATCAGTGGGGTTCACAGGCGCGCGAGCGCCGGCGCGAGGTCGCCATATCCGGTGAAACGGTACTCATAGGCAAGTCCCAGATAGTCGGCCGACTGCCGCGCCTTGGCCTGCAGCGCCTCGTCTTCCAGCTGGGAGAGATAGACGAGCTTGGTGTAGTTGCCGAAATACATGGGCATGAGTTCCGGGTGCCGGTCGAGGCCGAGCGGCTCGATGACGAAGGCCTCGAACTGGCGGGCGAGGAAATCGGTCAGGAAGAAGGCCGTGACGTCGTCGTCCCACCGGGAAAAGGCCTCGTTGCCGGCAAAGAAGGAATAACAGTGCGGGCCGGCGATGCGTTCGACGCCGAGCTCCTCGCAGACGCGGTCGAGCAGCCCGCCGGTGCCGCAATCGGCATAGCCGACGAAGACGCGTGAAAACCCTTCGCTGCGGGCCTCTTCCACGGCCGTCCGCACGCCCGGCGCGATCCGGTCCGGATAGGCATGCCAGATCGCGGGAAGACAGTGCAGGTCGACATGATCGAGCCCGTTGGCCCTTGTGACGGCCAGAACCTCGCGCGCGATCGCGCCGCAGGCGATGACACGAACTTTTTCCGCGCTCGCGCGTTCTGTGATCGGACTTCCGATCTGAAGTTCTGCGTCAACCATATCCGTCACAGAGGGACTCCGACCATGACTGCGAAAAACTTGACCAAGATCAGCTTCGTCTTTGCCGCGCTGCTCGCCTTGAGCGCCTGCGGCAACACCATCCGCGGCGTGGGTGCGGACACCGCCAATGCTGTTGACGCCACGCAGGACGCCGGCAACAACGTGGCGGACGCCGCGGAATAAATCTCGTTATTCAGCGGCGCCGACGCAAGAGGCGCGGCGCCGCAGACTTCATCACTGGCCGGCAAGCATGTTGTGCTTGCGCTTCATATATTCCTTGGCAGTCTCGACGGCGACAGCCGCGTCGCGGCAGTAGGCATCGGCACCGACGGCCTTGCCGAATTCCTCGTTCAGCGGCGCGCCGCCGACCATCACGATGTAGTCGTCGCGGATCCCGCGCTTGACCAGCTCCGCGACCACGACCTTCATGTACGGCATCGTGGTGGTGAGCAGCGCCGACATCCCGAGGATGTCCGGCTTGTGCTCCTCCAGGGCCGCCATGAACTTGTCGGCGTCGGTGTTGATCCCGAGGTCGAACACCTCGAAGCCGGCCCCCTCGAGCATCATCGCCACGAGGTTCTTGCCGATGTCGTGGATGTCGCCCTTGAC
>CAMPIK010000236.1 GCA_946886325.1 uncultured Shinella sp. | reverse complement strand
CGACAGAGGCAATCCGTAGAGCAATACCGAATCGTAAAGAAAGCCCAGGGGCGCTTTCGAGGCGTCGCGGGATTAATCAACGGATGAACCGCACCATCAAGGACGCGACTGTCAAGCGCTTCCACTATGACGACCAAGATCGGCTCCGCAGGCACATGGCCGACTTCATCGACGCCAATAATTTCGGCCGCCGGTTGAAGACGCTTCGGGGCCTCACGCCATATGAATTCATCTGCAAAATTTGGACAACAGAGCCGAAACGATTCACGATCGATCCTGTCCATCCAATGCCGGGACTAAACATCTGGTCGCCACATCGACGCGACGCGCTTCAGAGATTGACGACGTCGCGCCATTCCGTGTGGCGCATGGCCTGGGCGCGGAAGAACGGGCAGAGCGGCATGATCTTCCAGCCGCCGCTGCGGGCGTCTTCCACTGCATGGAGGGCGAGCGCCTGGCCGACGCCCTTGCCGCGCAGTGCGTCCGGCACGCCGGTATGGTCGATGATGATCAGCTTCGGCGAGGCGCGCGAATAGGTCATCTCGGCCTCGTGACCGTCCAGTTGCGCCCTGTAGCGGCCATGCGCGCCGGTTTCCTCGTGCGTGATCTCCATGTCAGCGCTCGCCGGCATATTGGTCATCGGTGACCTGCTCCAGCCACGCGACCGGCGAGCCGTCCTTCGCCTCCTGGAAGGCGAGGTGGCTCATGGCGCTTGCCGGGGCGGCGCCATGCCAGTGCTTTTCGCCGGGCTCGAACCAGACCGTGTCGCCGGGGCGGATTTCCCGGATCGGGCCGCCCCAGACCTGCGCCAGACCGAGCCCGGAGAGCACCACCAGCGTCTGGCCGTAGGGATGGGTGTGCCAGGCGGTGCGGGCGCCGGGCTCGAAGGTGACGATGGCAGAGCGGATGCGCGCCGGCTCCGGGGCGTCGTTGACCGGATCGATGCGCACCGTGCCGGTGAAATAATCCGCCGGACCCTTTGCCGATGGCCGCGATCCCGAAGGTCTGATGTCCATTTTTGCTACTCCCGATGCCTGGCCGCCCGCGAACCGCGGTGCCGCCGATGGGGCAGACGGTAGCCCACGGTCGCGCGAAATCAAGCCTGCGGACAAACCGGTTCACGGTGGAACAGGGTGCAGCCGGCCTTCACGGCGGCGGCGAACGCGCCTATGTAGGGCCATCCGCAACCGAGCTTCGCCATGGTCTGGATCGTTCCGCTTTTTCTCGTCGCGTCCGCCTTCTGCCTTGCGCTCGGCCTCGTTCTGCCGCTCGTCCGCTTCGAAAAGCTCTATTTCTTTTCCGAGACGCCATCGCTGATCGGCATCGTCACGTCGCTCTGGTCGCAAGGCAGCCCGGCTCTGGCGGTGGTGATCGCGCTGTTGTCCATCGTCTTTCCGATCGCCAAGCTGATCGGCATCGCCATCGAGGCAACGGCGCCGTCGGCCGGAGGACGGCAGGATCGCGCGGTGGCGCGGCTGCTGCCGATCCTCGGCAAATGGTCGATGATGGATGTGATGCTGGTGGCGCTGGTGATTGTCGCGGCAAAGACGAGCGGCATGGCCACGGCCTTCACCCAGCCGGGGCTGTGGTTCTATGCGGCGTCGGCCGTCATGACGGGCATCCTGCAAATGCGACTGCGGCCGCACTGAGGCGGCCGCAGCGAAACGGGATCGGTTCCGGTCAGTGCCGGTATTGCTGGATGCGCGTGGTGCGCAGGCCAGCGAGGCCGTGATCGTTGATGGAGGCCTGCCAGGAGAGAAATTCCTCGACCGTCAGCGTGTAGCGGTCGCAGGCCTCTTCGAGGCTGAGCAGGCCGCCCCGGACGGCGGCGACCACTTCAGCCTTGCGGCGGATGACCCAGCGCCGCGTGTTGGCCGGGGGCAGATCGGCGATCGTCAGGGGACTGCCATCGGGGCCGATGACATATTTCACACGCGGTCGTATCATTTCGGTCATAGGACTCTCTACATACACACAAGACCATATGGACCCACTCTAGTCCGCCACATTTAAAAATTGCCTAAGCCGGCCGTAACAATTTGCTAATCATTTGAGCGACTTCGTTCGAAGCGGGACGGTTGCTCCAAATCGGCGCAGTTTAAACCGCCGGTTCGCCCGGCCTCTTCCTGCAACGCATGGGAGCCATGCAAATTACTAGTTTCAATTTTGAATAAAAGCTGATAGGACGCGCTCAAATTCGGAGGCCGGCATCGAAGAGATGTCACCGGAAACCTCCTGGCGGTATCCATATGTCATGAATCGAAGCGTCATTTCCTTCCAGGGAGTGACGCCGTCGTGTTTTTGTGCACGACGAATGCTGCAAGTGTGGGATATGCCGAAATTTTCCGGATCGAACGAGAACACCTGGCCGGTGGACTGCCGGCAACTGGAAACGGAAAATGAGAGATCCTGACAAGATGCTGATGCAGCATGGCTGGTCGCCTGAATTCCTGTCGACCGCCAATATCGAGAGCGTGCGGACCGAATACGAGGTGCTGCACCTCATGCGCCAGTGCGCAAACCATTTCGGCTTCAGCCATTTCCTCATCGTGCGCATGCCGGCCAACGAACAGCAGCGCTTCTCCGAGCGCCTCGTCGTCAGCAACTGGCCGTCCGAACTCGTGCGGGGCTACGATTCCTTCGGCTTTTTCGCAACGAGCCGGCTCGTCGTCGAAACCGCGGCGACCAAGCGCCCGGTGCAGGGCGACGCGCATTTCCTGGCGCCGGCCGGCGCAAGCTCGCTTCAGGCCGACGAAGTGGCCGCCCTTGCCGAGCGGCACGGGCTTGCGGCCTCCACCGCCTTCCTGCTGCATTCCACCGAGGGCGAGGCCTATGCGATGGTGTTCTCCGGCAAGCGGGGACCGGTCGCGCGCGGCGAGATGGCGGAATTCTACTTTGCCGCCGTGCAGCTCTTCGAATGCCTCGAAAAGACCTTTTCCACCGGCGGCAGCGCGCGCGACAAGCTTTCCTCGCGCGAGATCGAATGTCTGCGCTGGGCGGCGGCCGGCAAGAGCAGCGACGAGATCGCCATCATCCTCGGCATCTCGGTCTATACGGTGAGCAGCTATTTCAAGAGCGCCACCCGCAAGCTCGAGGCGGTCAACCGGATGCAGGCGATCGCCTGCGCCATGCGGCTGAAGCTCATCTGATCAAATCCCCTTGCGAAGACATGGCCCCTCCCGCGGCGGACCCGGGAGGCGCGGCCTGTTTTCGCGGCCGGAACTGCGAGGCTCCGGCCCTCCCTTGCTCCGGGCGACACAAGTTTCTATATGTCGCCCGGAGGTCCGGTATGGACCGGTTTTCAACAGCACCCTGAAGCCTGCCGGCGGTTCCGGCGGCCAAGGGCCGGAACGCAAAGCCCGTGAACAGTCTGGATTTCGACAGGAAGCCCGAAGAGACGCGCGTCGTCGTCGCCATGTCCGGCGGCGTGGACAGTTCCGTCGTGGCCGGCCTCCTGAAGCGCGAAGGCTATGACGTTCTCGGCATCACGCTGCAGCTCTACGATCATGGCGCCGCCGTGCACCGGGCGGGCTCCTGCTGCGCCGGCCAGGACATCGACGACGCGCGCCGGGTCTGCGAGACGCTCGGCATTCCGCATTACGTGCTCGACTACGAGAAGCGCTTTCGCGAGACGGTGATCAATCCCTTCGCCGAAAGCTACATTGCCGGCGAGACGCCGATCCCCTGCGTCGCCTGCAACCAGACCGTCAAGTTCGCCGATCTTCTGGCGACGGCGAAGGACCTCGGCGCCGATGCGCTGGCGACCGGCCACTATATCCGCTCGCGGCCGAACCCGACCGCCGCCGATCCCGGCCGGCGCGCGCTCTATCGCCCCGTCGATGCCGAGCGCGACCAGAGCTATTTCCTCTTCGCCACCACGCAGGAGCAGATCGACTACCTGCGCTTTCCGCTCGGCCATCTCTCCAAGGCCGAGACGCGGGCGCTGGCCGCCGAGATGGGGCTCGTCGTCGCCAAGAAGGCCGACAGCCAGGACATCTGCTTCGTGCCGCAGGGCAAATATTCCGACATCGTCTCCAAGCTGAAGCCGAATGCGGCGCTGTCGGGCGAGATCGTGCATATCGACGGGCGGGTGCTCGGCACGCATGAGGGCATCCTGCACTATACGATCGGCCAGCGCCGCGGCATCGGCATCGCCACCGGCGATCCGCTCTATGTCGTCTTTCTCGATGCGCGCTCGCGCCGGGTCGTCGTCGGCCCGAAGGAGGCGCTCGATACGCGCAGGCTCTACCTGCGCGACGTCAACTGGCTGGGCGACGGCGACCTTGCCGAGGCGGCCGCGGGCGGCTTCGACTGTTACGCCAAGGTGCGCTCGACGCGCCCGCCGCGCCCGGCCCGCGTCTTCGCCGGCCCCGACGGCATCTATGTCGACCTGGAGGAGGGCGAGGCCGGCGTTGCGCCCGGACAGGCCTGCGCGCTCTATTCCGGCGAGGGCGAGGATTCCCGCGTCTACGGCGGCGGCTTCATCGCCCGTTCCGAGCGCGCGGAGGCGGCGGAAGCGGCGCTGAAACGCCTGCTCGCCGCGCCCGTGGCGGCCTGAGCCGCGCACGATCCCAAAGCCCTTGCGGACAACAGACTTTTTGCCCGCACCGCGCTTGACACCCGGCCAAGCCCCGCCCTATAAGCCGCCCACCCGGACGGAAAACACGCTTCCCAAGCGCCTCCCGTCCCGCCGGCGGCGGAGTAGCTCAGTAGGTTAGAGCAGAGGAATCATAATCCTTGTGTCGGGGGTTCGAATCCCTCCTCCGCTACCAAAAATTCAATAAAATCAAAAATTGAAGCCGATCATACGGCGTAATGCGTCGTGTTCATGTTCCGTAATGGACCTTACGCCCCGACACCGCCCCACATAGACTGCATCACTCCAGCCTATGCTCCGGCATCACTCAGGTGGGGGCGATGTCGGCGCTATGCCTTGTCGCGCGCTAGAGAAGAAAATCGCCTGCCAGCAGCCCGATTTTTCCAGTGAGTTGGATCGAGAACTCGGCCGCTTTATCGGTATCGGTGCTGCCGATGATGATGGTGGTATTGCCTTGGTGGACGAAGCGCAGCTGGCCCTCCTGACC
>CAMPIK010000235.1 GCA_946886325.1 uncultured Shinella sp. | reverse complement strand
AGGGGTCAAACGGTCAACGAAATCTTAAGCTGTGTCCCGCAGCGGGAAGTCGTGCCGGACTTGGTAAACGCCCCGTTTACAACGGCTTTTCCCGCGCCTTCGCAACGACCGAGGTCAAGGCGGCGATGAGTGCTGCCGCCTCGTAGGGCTTGCGCACGATCGTCACCGACTTGAAAGCGGGCGGGATCATCGTCGTGTCGGCGTAACCGGTGGCAAAGACGAACGGCACGCCACGTCGCGTCAGTTCCTCGGCGACCGGCAGGGACGTTTCCGCGCCGAGATTGACATCGAGAATGGCGACATCCGGCGCGAAATCGCGCAGCCGCTGCAAGGCAGATGCTGTCGAAGACACGGTGACGATGTCCCTTACGCCGTGGCTCGCGAGCATTCCTTCGACGTCGATCGCAATCAGCATCTGATCCTCGACGATCAGCACGGACGCGACATCCAGCACACCTTCCGCCGCAACGACCGGCGTGACGGACTGCTCGACCGGCGCCTTACTGGTCGGCACGCGCACATGTTTGGATGGCAGCATGAACCGCGCCAGGACCCCGTCCTGCGTGAAGGCCATGTCGCTGCTTCCGCCGAGATCGTAGGGAATGCTGCGGTCGATGAGCACGGTCCCGAAGCCCGAGCGCGTCGGTGGCGTCACACCGTTCACTCCGGTCTCCGACCACTCCAGGCGACAGTCTCCGGTTTCGCCAAGCGACCACGTCACGCGAAGTTCGGCACCCGATTGCTGCGACAATGCACCGTATTTGGCGGCATTCGTCGACAGTTCGTGCAACACCAGCGCCATCACCGAAAAGGCGCGCGCATCGAGCCAGACCGGCGGCCCGTCGAGAACGATCCGGCCGGCGGCGGAGCGGTAGGGCGAAAGCTCGGCATTCAGGAGGTCGATCAGCAGCCCGCCTCCGCCGCTGCGCACCACCTGGTCATGGGCGACGGAAAGCGACTGGATTCGTCCCTTGAGGGAGTCGACATATTCCGCCAGCGTTCGCCCGTCGCGGATCGGATGTCCGACGAGCGACTTGATGACGGCGAGGATGTTCTTGACGCGGTGGTTGAGTTCCTCGTTCAGCATGCGCTGGCGCACATCCGCCTTGCCGCGCTCCTCGGCCATCAGTTCGTTGTGGCGAAGCACGATCTCGACGAGGGCGCTGCGCGTGGCATCGGCGATTTCGCGGTCGGCATCCGTCCAGGGCCGGGACTGGTTGTGCACCGTCTCCTTCCAGATGGCGAAGCTCTTGCGCGGTGTCAGGCGGTCGCCGAGCGGTCCCGTCTCGTAGGACTTCTCCGGATTCCCCGCCCAGTTCAGCGTCTGGGTCACCTCGCGCCGGAAGAAGAAGAGATAATCGCGCGGCACCTGCGACAGCGGAATGGCCAGGACACCGGATACCGCGCCGGCATAGTCTGCGGCATCAGGCAGGTGTCGCGCCAGCATGTGGGTGGCCCAGATGTGACCGTCGGTCACCTGCCCCATCACGCGAGCGAGGGCCGGGGCAGCGACTGGAGGCGGTGCGACGCCATCCGCACTCCACTTGCCGTTCAGCCAGAGGCCAACGCCGTCGCAGGGCATCAGTGCTGCGAAATCCTTCAGATGGCCGCGCAGAAGTTCGCCGATATCCTCGCTTCCCGAAATCAGCCTGATCACGCCGTCGAGGCTGCGGCGGGCGCGCGTTGCCGTTTCCAGGCGCCGCTTCTGCCGCAGCGCATGCAGGTGCAGCGAGAAGAATTCGCCGAACATCTCGGCTGCCACGCGCTTGCCCATGGAAAGCACGCGCGGCGAATAGTGGTGGCAGGCAATCAGGCCCCAGAGCGCCCCGTCGATGATGACGGAAATCGACATGGAGGCACCGACGCCCATGTTGCGAAGGTATTCGCAATGGATCGGCGAGACGCTGCGCAGATGGGAAAACGACAGATCGACCGGTTCGCCCGACGGGTCCCTTTCCGGAACGATGGGGACGCGGACGCAATCCGCGTCGGCGATCACGCGGATCGTGTTGCGCAGGTAGAGTGCACGCGCCTGCTGGGGAATGTCGCTTGCCGGGAAATACTGCCCGAGGAAGCTTTCGAGATCGGGCCGCTTGACTTCGGCAACCACCTGACCCGAGCCGTCATGACCGAAGCGGTAGATCATCACCCGGTCATAGCCGAGCATGCCCTGGACGAGCCGCGCCGTATCGCGCACCAGACGGTCGACATCGTCGATATCCGCGATACGGCCGATCAGGGCGCGGGTCAGTTCGAGCGGCCGCTCGCCGGATGTCAGGACCGGTTCGAACTCGACGATCGTGTTGCCCTTGAAGCGATGGATCGCAACGTCGAAGAGAGCCCCTGTCTCGGTCGCAAGCCCGAAAAGGATCGCCGGACGTGCCGGGGAGGCCGAGATGGCCAGCGCATTGCGCAACTCATGGGCCGCCGCCGCGCCGATCACGTCCTCGATTGTGCTGCCATTGATCTCGGCATCGTAGCCGAGCATGGCGCCCGCATTCGCCGAGTGGCGATCGATCTTCGACAGGGTGCCATCGCACACGAGCATGCAGCCATGCGGCTGGATGCTGCCTGGGAGATGGATCGGCTCGCGATCGCAATTCGTCAGGTCGACGGACGGTTCAGTCGGCATCGCGAAAGGCCCTGAAGGCGCGCTCGGCATGACCGAACGCCCTGTTGGATGCGGCAGCCGCACGGTCGATGGAAATCGGTTCCGCGTTTTCGAGCAGGTCGAGAAAGCGTCGCCAGTTGGAAACACCGGCAGACTGACCCGCAAGGTGCCGTGCACCGAACTCGCACGTCAGCCCGAGCGATGCTGCGCGCCGCAAGAGAACCTGCGCACCGAGCGTGGAACCTTCGAGAACATAGAGCGTACCGAACAGTGTCGAGGGATCGCCTCCCGGAGGCTCGCTTTCCTCGTCGCTTGTCGATCCCATCGTATCCTGGTCGATCGACAGGTCGAGATCGGCCAGATCGGCACGGATCAGGGGCTCCAGAAAACGGGGACGCCAGTCCTCGAATCCGTTCGACCAATCGACGGCGGCCAGCTGGCGCTCCAGCGGCACGCGAAAGGCATAGGTCGCCTTCAGATAGGCCTCATAGCTGGCCCGATCTTCAAAAGAGCCTACGGCCCGATCGACCGCGTCATGGGACCGGGAGGTCGCTTCCTTCAACTGGAAGCGGCGAACGGAATGGGACATCGAGAGGCGTTCACCGGATGTATAATCGTAATGGTTCATAGCTGAACTTAAACGCGCAGATGGCGATTTTGTGCCCTTCTGCGGAAAAGCTGCGGCGAAAATGCACAGTCTGATGCAATCCGGCAAGACGGCGCATCGTGCAATTCCCACCGCATCGGGGAACGTGATCCGAGGTGTTGCGAAAGGATCGATTTGAAGGAAGGTGTCAGTGGTACGGTTGGGTGGTCTCGAACCACCGACCTCAGGATCCACAATCCTGCGCTCTAACCAACTGAGCTACAACCGCACGTCTGACCGCGCCGGGCGCGTGGGGGTCACATACGGCGACGGACATTTTTTTGCAAGTCCCTTCTCAACCGCCGAATATGAAAAAGGGCCGGACGCACGGTCCGACCCTTTTGACATAAGCTCAATGGCGCGATCAGGCGGCCTTGAAGCCCTTCATCGCCTTTTCGGCGGCGGACTTGCCGGGTGCTGCGACCTGTTCGGCAACCTTGCGGGTTGCTTCCTGCATCGTCTTGGCCTGCTCGACGGTCACTTCAGCCTGCTTGCGCAGGAAAGCGGTCTGCAGTTCGAAGAGTTCGGCAACGGACTTGACGCCGAGCAGCGCTTCCATGTGCGCAAGCGAGTTTTCAGCGTTGGTGCGAAGGGCGTCGATCGCCTTGAGGCCGAGTTCGACGGAGCCGGCCTGCGCGCTCTCGAGGGTCGCTTCGACGGTCTTCGTCGCGTCTTCGGCGGCGTCCTTCATCTTGGCATAGGCTTCCTTGGTCTGGGTCGCACCCTTTTCCGCGAAATCGCGGAAGGATTCAGACACCTTCGACGGGTCGAAGGAAGCCATGGAGAATACGTCGTCGGTTTTCTTGGTAGCCATCTTATAGCGCTCCTTGGTTGCGGGCCCTCTTCTGAGGCGCCTCGTTAGCGTTGCCCATCTTATAACCGAAGTTTTTGTGCATTGCAACATATTTGTGCGACGCACAACATTAACCCTTCCGGCCGAAACACCGGGCCTTGGCGCCGCGTCAATCTGGACCGCCGCGCAGGCGGTCGCTATTAATAAACCATTAAGGCTGCGATGATCCCGCACAGGAAGGCTCAACAGGCGAGCGATGGCTGCGAAACAATATCCGTTTATCGACGTGGCCGTTCACGAGAGGGTCCGCCTTCCCTTCGCGCGGGGCGAAGCCGTCGTGCTGTTTTCGCCGGATTTCGAACGGGTGCTGTGGGCCAATGGCAGCGGCGCCCAGCTCTTCGGCTATCGTTCGATCTACGATCTTCTCGACTCCCGGCCATCACCCACCGAGATCATCATCCGCCAGGTCCGCGCCTCCGCACAGCAGCTGCGCCGGCCCGGTGACGCCCGGACGCTTGTCATGCGCATCGGCGCGGGGTTCCGCAGTGCCGCGATCACCGCGCAGGTCGAGCGGATCATCGTACGGCAGGGCGACGAGGCTGTGCTGTTCTCCGCCCCGGTCGCCCGTACGGACGATCTCGCGTCCAGCCTGCTTGCCGGCTTCGACGATCCGGATACGCATATGGCGGTGCTCGACGACGCGGGAACGGTGCTGGCCGCCTCCGCCGGCTTCGCGGCTCTGGATATCAGCGAGCCGACGCGCCGGTTTCTCGTCGAGATGGCGGGCCGCAACGGCGAATGGCTGGTGAAACGCCCCGTCCCGACCGGCAAGGGCCAGTTGCCTGCCGCGATCGGCAAGATTTCATCCGATCCGCCGCTTCACCTGCTGTTTGCCGTCGAGACGATCCTCGGCCATCTCGACAATGCGAGCGACGACAGCCCTGCGGCAGAGGCCGAAGAACCTGGCATTCCGGACGGCGCTGCACAGGCAGAAATGTTTATGCACAATCCGCCGCTGGACGTGCCGGAGGATGGCGAACAGCCGGACG
>CAMPIK010000234.1 GCA_946886325.1 uncultured Shinella sp. | reverse complement strand
TCCAGCCAGCGGCCGTGCTTGAAGCCGGTCGCCTTCATCTGGCCGCCATGCTCGAAACCGGCCGCGAAATGAAGCGCGATCGAGGCGGGATGCGCGCCGCCGATCACCGCCACCATCTGGCGGAAGCCGAGTTCGGTGCAGCGCCGGATCAGTTCGGTGAGAAGCGCCTTGCCGACACCGCGCCCGCGGGCCTCCGGCGCCAGGTAGATCGAATCCTCGACGAGCCAGCGATAGGCCGGCCGGGTGCGGAAGGCCGACGCATAGGCATAGCCGAGGATGAGCCCGGTCTGCTCGACGGCGACGATATAGGGATAGCCGGCATCCGTGATCGTCGAGAACCGGCCGCGCATCTCGTCGAAGGAGGGCGGATCGATTTCATAGGTGGCGACGCCGTTCAGCACCGATTCGCGGTAGATTTCCGTGAAGGCGGCGATATCGGAAGGATCGGCGGTTCGGATGATGTAATTCATGGCGGGAAACGCGATTGCGACGGTCCTCGTGCATGTCACAGCAGCCGGATCGGATCAAGCGGTGCCGATCGCGCCGGGCAGAGCGGAACTTCGATAGCGAAAGCCTTCTGCCCCGAATTCGCCGGGCGACGGAAAAATCTTTAGCGATCCCGGCACGAATTGGAGTTTCATACGCATCGTCAGGCGCGTTTTCGTGCGAAATTCGCTCAAATCCGGACGACGGGCCGGAAAACGAAAAATACGGAAAAGAATCATGAAAATCCTCACCACGCTTCTGGCCGCCGCCGCGCTGCAACTCACCCTTCTGGCGCCCGCGGCAGCCCAGTCCAATCTCGACGCGATCAAGTCCGCCGGCGTCCTGAAGATCGGCACCGAGGGCACCTATGCGCCCTTCACCTACCATGACGCCTCCGGCAAGCTTGTCGGCTTCGACGTGGAGATCGGCGAGGCGATCGCCGAGAAGCTCGGCGTGAAGGCCGAATTCCTCGAAGGCAAGTGGGACGGCCTGATCGCCGGCCTCGACGCCAAGCGCTACGACGTCGTCATCAACCAGGTCGGCATCACCGAGGAGCGCAAGAAGAAATACGACTTCTCCGACCCCTATATCGCCTCCAAGGCCGTGCTGATCGTCAAGGCCGACAACGAGGACATCAAGAGCTTCGAGGACCTCGCGGGCAAGCGCGCGGCACAGTCGCTGAGCAGCAATTTCGGCAAGCTCGCCGAAGCCTCCGGCGCCGAACTCGTCGGCACCGATGGCTTCGACCAGTCGATCCAGCTCGTGCTGACCGGCCGGGCCGACGCCACGATCAACGACAGCCTCTCCTTCCTGGACTTCAAGAAGCAGAAGCCGGATGCGCCGGTGAAGGTCGTCGCCGAACAGGCCGACGCCGACTATTCGGGCGTGATCCTGCGCAAGGGCGAGCCGGAACTGCTGGCCGAGATCAACGAGGCCCTGGTCGCGATCCGGGAAGACGGCACCTATGACGTCATCTCGCAGAAATATTTCGGCGCCGACGTCTCGCGGTAGAGATATCCAAAATCGGGTTTGAACATCCGGCCGGTTTGCCGCCGGCTGTTCCAGGCCCGGATATTCCAAGCTATGACGGGCGATCCGTTCCGGTTCCGGGGCGGATCGTTCGCTGTTGAAAGGCTGATATCGTGCCCGACTGGCTCCGACTGATGGCGGATTCGCTGCCGACCCTTCTGTGGGCCGGCCTGATCTTCACCATTCCGCTGACGCTCCTCTCCTTCGTGCTCGGGCTGTCGCTCGGGCTCGCCACCGCCGTTGCGCGGCTGTTTGCGCCGGCGCCGGTCGCGGCCGTCTTCCGCTTCTATGTCTGGGTCATCAGGGGCACGCCGCTGCTCGTCCAGCTCTTCGTCATCTTCTACGGCCTGCCGAGCCTCGGCATCCTGCTCGACGCCTTCCCGGCGGCGCTCATCGGCTTCACGCTCAATGTCGGCGCCTATTCGTCAGAGATCGTGCGGGCCGCGATCTCCTCGGTGCCGCGCGGCCAGTGGGAGGCGGCCTATTCGATCGGCATGAGCTGGAGCCAGGCGATGCGCCGCACCATCCTGCCGCAGGCGACGCGCGTCGCCGTGCCGCCGCTTTCCAACACCTTCATCTCGCTCGTCAAGGACACCTCGCTCGCCGCCGCCATCACCGTGCCGGAACTCTTCCAGACCGCGCAGCGCATCGTCGCCACGACCTACGAGCCGCTGATCCTCTATATCGAGGCGGCGCTCATCTATCTCGCGCTGAGTTCCGTTCTGTCGACCTTGCAGGTCCGGCTGGAGCGGCGCTTTGCCCGATATGGCGGCTATCTGGAGGCACGGGCATGATCGAGCTTTCCCATATCGAGAAGCGGTTCGACGAGAATATCGTGCTGCGCGACATCTCGCTGACGCTTGCGGAGGGAACGGTGACCGCGCTGGTCGGACCGTCCGGCGGCGGCAAGAGCACGCTGCTGCGCTGCATCAACCTGCTGGAGATCCCGACCGCCGGCGCGATCCGCCTCGGCGAGGAACGGCTCGATTTCGCGCCCGGCCGCAAGGTCGGCTGGCCGGCGATCCAGAAGCTGCGCCGACAGACCGGCATGGTCTTCCAGAGTTTCCAGCTTTTCCCGCACCAGACGGCGATCGGCAATGTCATGGAGGGGCTGGTGACGGTGCTCAGATGGCCGGCGGACAGGGCCAAAGCGCGGGCGATGGAACTGCTCGAAAAGGTCGGCATGGCGCACAAGGCGGATGCCTGGCCGGCGACCCTTTCCGGCGGCCAGCAGCAGCGCGTGGCGATTGCCCGGGCGCTTGCGCCCTCGCCGCGCGTCCTGCTCTGCGACGAGCCGACATCGGCGCTCGATCCGGAACTGGCGGAGGAGGTCGTCGAGGTGCTCGGCCGGCTGGCGCGCGAGGGCACGACGATGGTGATGGCGACGCACGACCTGAGGCTCGCCTCCCGCGTGGCGGACCAGGTGATCTTTCTCGACGGCGGCGTCATCGTCGAGAGCGGCGCGCCGCGCACAATCTTTTCGGCGCCGGAGCGGGAGCGCACGAAGAAATTCATCGCATCGCTGAGCGCGCCCCAGAGCTACGATATCTGAAAAATGAGGCTCTCGGATGCGTGCCGGCCGGCGTGACAGCGCGGCCGGCGCGTGGCATAGGGAGGCCCATTCCAACAGGCTCCCGTCTTCCTCATGATCCGCATCGACAATATCAGCAAGTCCAGCAGCCACCGCATCCTCTTTATCGAAGCCTCGGCGGCGCTCAATCGCGGCGAGAAAATCGGGCTGGTCGGGCCGAACGGCGCCGGCAAGACCACGCTCTTCCGCATGATCACCGGCGGGGAACTGCCGGACGAGGGGCAGGTCTCCGTCGAGAAGCACGTGACGATCGGCTATTTCAGCCAGGATGTCGGCGAGATGTCGGGCCGCAGCGCCGCCGCCGAGGTGATGAACGGGGCGGGGCCGGTCAGCGAGGTCGCGGCCGAACTGCATGCGCTCGAGGCCGCGATGGTCGATCCCGACCGGCTGGACGAGATGGACGAGATCATCGCGCGCTACGGCGACGTGCAGGCGCGCTACGAGGAACTGGACGGCTACGGCCTGGAAAGCCGGGCGCGCGAGGTGCTGGCGGGGCTGAGCTTCAGCCAGGAGATGATGGACGGCGACGTCGGCAAGCTTTCGGGCGGCTGGAAGATGCGCGTGGCGCTCGCCCGCATCCTGCTGATGCGCCCCGATGTGATGCTGCTCGACGAGCCGAGCAACCATCTCGACCTCGAAAGCCTGATCTGGCTCGAAACCTTCCTCAAGGGCTATGACGGCGCGCTGCTGATGACCTCGCACGACCGCGAGTTCATGAACCGCATCGTCAACAAGATCATCGAGATCGACGGCGGCGGGCTGACCACCTATTCCGGCGACTATGCCTTCTACGAACAGCAGCGCGCGCAGAACGAGAAGCAGCAGCAGGCGCAGTTCGAGCGCCAGCAGGCGATGCTCGCCAAGGAAATCAAGTTCATCGAGCGTTTCAAGGCGCGCGCCTCGCATGCCGCGCAGGTGCAAAGCCGGGTAAAGAAGCTGGACAAGATCGAGCGCGTCGAGCCGCCGCGCCGCCGCCAGACAGTCGCCTTCGATTTTCTGCCGGCGCCGCGCTCCGGCGAGGACGTGGCGAACCTCAAGGGCGTGCACAAGCACTATGGCAGCCGCAGGATCTATGACGGGCTGGATTTCATGGTGCGCCGCCGGGAACGGTGGTGCATCCTTGGCGTCAACGGCGCCGGAAAGTCGACGCTCCTGAAGCTGGTAGCCGGCGCGGCCGACCCCGATGCCGGCAATGTCACGATCGGCGCCAGCGTCAAGCTCGGCTATTTCGCCCAGCACTCCATGGACCTGCTCGACGGCGACCTGACGATCCTGCAATGGCTGGAGCAGCGCTTTCCCAAGGCGGGTCAGGCGCCGCTCAGGGCGCTCTCCGGCTGCTTCGGGTTCTCCGGAGACGATGTCGAAAAGCGCTGTCGGGTTCTCTCCGGCGGCGAGAAGGCCCGGCTGGTGATGGCGGCCATGCTGTTCGACCCGCCGAATTTCCTCGTGCTCGACGAGCCGACGAACCACCTCGACCTCGACACGAAGGAAATGCTGATCAAGGCGCTGTCCGCCTACGAGGGCACGATGCTGTTCGTCTCGCACGACCGCCATTTCCTGGCAGCACTTTCCAACCGCGTGCTGGAACTGACGCCGGACGGCATCCACCAATATGGCGGCGGCTACACGGAATATGTCGAGCGCACGGGCCAGGAAGCACCCGGCCTGCGGGCGGCGTGACGCCGGATTTTTCTTTCGGCTATTGGTTCGGTGTGGCAGACTGCGCGCATGGACAGCGACAATGAGATTTCCGAGGACCTGAGCCGCCGCATCGACCGTCTGGCAGCGCGCACCACACTAACCCGCGGGCAAATCATTGAAGATGCCCTGTCGCACGGTCGCTCGCTTGCCTGGCAGGAGAGATGGGTCGCCGGTGTCCAGGAAGGCA
This sequence comes from uncultured Shinella sp., assembly GCA_946886325.1. The sequence goes on along the minus strand of CAMPIK010000234.1, from coordinate 130 downwards.
TTGACGATGCGGACCGGGGCGATTTTGCCAATGAGGACGACATAGCCGCCGTCCTCAACCGATTCGGCCAGTCCTGATTTCATGCGCGTCGTCTGGACCAGACGCTACATCCGCGAACTTGCGAAAATTG
>CAMPIK010000233.1 GCA_946886325.1 uncultured Shinella sp. | reverse complement strand
CGCCATGACCGCGAAGACATAGAAGACCAGCATCAGCAGCACGAAGATCGAGGCGAGGCCCGGCAGCGAGGCGATCAGCCCGCCCACCACCTTGCGCAGCGACGGCACGACCGAGATCAGCCGCAATACGCGCAGAATCCGCAAGGCCCGCAGCACCGAGAAGGCGCCGGAGGCCGGCATCAGGGCGATGGCGACGATGGTGAAATCGAAAAGGCTCCACGGGTCGCGGAAGAACGACAGCCGGTAGGCATAGAGGCGAAGCACGATCTCGACGACGAAAATGCCGAGAATGAACGTGTCGAGGGCGACGAGAAAGGGACCGATCGAGGCCATGACGGAGGCGTCCGTCTCGAGCCCGAGCGTGATCGCATTGACGACGATCACGGCGATGATGCACTGCTCCCAGCGGCGGGACGATATCAGGGCCTTGAGTTGATCGCGCATGTCGGACCATCAGGTTGGCGCGGTCCGCGAACGGCCGCATGGCCGACCGGAAATCCGTCGCAATTGGGTTGGTCCCAGTCCCAGCCTGCACAACGGGCCGATCTGCGGACTGGAATTTTCCGGAGCAAAATCCGATTGGCGAGACACTGTCAAGGCGGCCTGCGGCTTGGCGACAGCGCGCCGGTGAACCGGCCCGCGCACCCTTCCGGCTCACAGGACCAAGGCGGAAAAAAGGCCGGGTAATAAGGGAACTTCCGGGGACTATGTCAACGGAAAAATTTTATCCGAGTGTAGCAAAAATGCAAAAAAAGCGGATGACAACGCCCAACGTTTGGGCTAGTTTCAGGCCACAAAAGAGGCAAGGAGTACAAATTCTTGCCAAATTCGCGGTCAAGTCTTGGGAGGATCAGATCTTAGGCGCGCGCAGCCGCTGCCACCGGAAACGGATAAGGATCACGCGATACTTAAAAAACAAGGCTTCCAGCCTTGTTTTTTTTTGCTTTTCAGCCGTCTGATAGGCAATTTCCGTGACAGTTTCGTGACGCCCGGCGCCATATTCTGGGCCGGTGTGACGCGGTGTCGCAATCTCCGCCTTCCCCAGCGTCAGTCATCCACAGGCAATCGGCATCACGTTAGGGAATCGCCCGGGCATTTGCCGGCCGTCCGATCGGCATCCGGATGCGAGCTTCCCTCGAATATTAGAATATTCTTCCGTATCGACTCAGTCGAAATCCGGCATGAAACGCGGCAGGGAATCGATGGTGAGGCCGAACTGCGTCGACAGGATGTGCCACGCGCCATAGATGATCGCGGAGACGATCGTCGTCGTCAGCACGACGCGCCCGGCACGGAATTTTGCCGGGGCACTGCCGACCGTTCCCGGCACGACCTCGTTCTCCTCGTCCTGCGTGCGCAGGCCGAAAGGCAGGACGGCGAAGAGCGTCATCCACCAGACGATGAAATAGACGGCAAAGATCGAGAACCACTGCATCACAACCGCCTTTCGTTCACCCGCCCGTCGTTCTCGCAAGACCGCTGCACAAGGATGTGCGCCCGATGCCTTCGAGACGGCGTGCGGCCCTTCTACTCCCGGCGCGCCGAAGGTTCAAACGCGCGGCAAGCGACCTCCTGTCACACCTCTTCGAGCTCGATCAAGGTGCCGAAGAAGTCCTTCGGATGGAGGAACAGAACCGGCTTGCCATGCGCACCGGTCTTGGGCTTGCCGTCGCCCAGGATGCGGGCGCCGCCTTCGACCAGCCGGTCGCGGGCGGCCAGGATGTCGGCCACCTCGTAGCAGACATGATGCATGCCACCCGCCGGGTTCTTCTCAAGGAAGGCCGCAATCGGAGACCCCTCGCCCAGCGGTTCGAGCAGTTCGACCTTGGTGTTCGGCAATTCGACGAAGACCACGGTGACGCCATGCTCGGGCAGCGTCTGCGGCGCCGTCACCGCAGCGCCGAGCACGTCGCGATAGGATGCGACTGCTGTCGCCAGGTCCGGAACCGCGATCGCGATGTGGTTCACCCGTCCGAGCATGTCGCTCTCCTCCCGATGGCCGCCAACATCGCGGGCGGCCAGTTCTCCGTGTGGTCAGACCTTGGTCAGGAAGACCGTGACGACGGGCTTCTTGCCCCAGACCTCGTTCGCCGTCGAGCGCACGGCCCGGCGGATCGCCTCGCGGATCAGGCCAAGGTCCTTGCGGCGGGCCCGCGGAATGCTTTCCACGGCGCCGAGCACGGCGTCATAGAGCGTATCGCCCATGTCCTCGCCCTCGTCGTCGAACTGCGGCAGGCCGAAGGGCTCGACTTCCGGATCGCCGAGGAAATCGTAGCGCGCATCGAGCACGACATTGACGGCGACATGGCCGACGAAGGAGAGCTTGCGGCGATCGCCGATGCCCATCTCGTCATAGTCGCCGATCAGGCTGCCATCCTTGAAGATGCGGCCGGACGGCGCCTCGTCGACCACTTCGGCCGGACCGGGCGCAAGCCGCAGCACGTCGCCGTTCCGGACGCGCGGAACGGTCTTGATGCCGGACTGGATCGCAAGCTCGGCATGCGCCGTCAGGTGCGCGGCCTCGCCGTGCACCGGAACCAGCATCTGCGGCCGCACCCAGCCATACATCTGCTGCAGCTCGTGGCGGCGCGGGTGGCCGGACACATGCACCAGCGCCTCGGCGTCAGTGATGATGTGGATGCCCTGCTCGACCAGGCCGTTCTTGATGTCGTTGATCGCCTTCTCGTTGCCGGGAATGGCGCGCGAGGAAAAGATGATCGTGTCGCCGGCGGTGAAGGCGACATTGCGCATCTCGTCGCGGGCGATCTTGGCAAGGGCCGCGCGCGGCTCGCCCTGGCTACCGGTGAGGATGACCACGACCTTGTCGCGCGGGATATAGCCGAACTCGTCTTCGGCGATGAACGGCTTGATGCCTTCCATCAGCCCGATGTCGCGCGCGACTTCCGTCACGCGGCGCATCGAACTGCCGAGCAGTAGCACCTCGCGCCCGGCCGCCTCGGCGGCCTTGGCGATCGAGCGGATACGCCCGACATTCGACGAGAAGGTGGTGATGCCGACCCGGCCTTCGGAGGATTCGATGATCCGCGTCAGGCTGTCGGATATCTCGCGCTCGGAGGGCGAGATGCCGTCGCGCATCGCGTTGGTGCTGTCGCAGATCAGCGCCAGCACGCCCTCGTCGCCGAGTTGCCGGAAGCGCTTCTCGTCCGTCAGCGGCCCGAGCGACGGATCGAGGTCGATCTTCCAGTCGCCGGTGTGGATCACCTTGCCGAGCGGTGTCGAGATGACGAGCGACATCGGCTCCGGGATCGAGTGGTTGACGCCGACGGCCTCGATCTCGAAGGGGCCGACATTGATGCGGTCGCCCTGCTTGAAGATCGTGATCGGGATCTCGGTGCGGCTCTTCTCGTAGGCGCGCTTGGCTTCCAGCATGCCGGCCGTGAACGGCGAGGCATAGACCGGCACGTTGAGGCCCGGCCAGAGGTCGTTCAGCGCGCCGTAATGGTCCTCGTGCGCATGCGTGATGATGATGCCCTTGAGGCTCTTGCGTTCCTCCGCCAGGAAGCGGATGTCGGGCAGCACGAGATCGACGCCCGGCAGGTCCGGCCCCGGAAAGGTCACGCCGCAATCGACCATGATCCACTGGCGGCTGGCCTTCGGACCGTAGCCGTAGAGCGCCAGGTTCATGCCGATCTCGCCGACGCCGCCGAGCGGCAGGAACACAAGTTCGTCTTGTTTGGTCATTGAGTGCAGATTTTCCTATGCAAAAAAGACGTCGCCGGCCGCAAACATCTGCGTGCCTCCGTCCTCGATTTCAAGCTTCAGCAGACCAGTATCATCAATTCCGGCGAAGCGCCCGGAAATAGATCGGTCCGGCAGGTTGACGGTAATGGCCTCGCCGATGCCGCCTGCGACCGCGCGCCAGCGCGCGATAATCGCATCGACGCCGTTGCCGCAGTCCCAGGCATCGAGCACGATGGCCATCTCGCGGAAGAGATGGGCGAAGAGTTCCTCTGGCGAGGCCGTGCAGCCGAAATCCCGCAGCGTCGCCACGGGATAAAGCCCGACATCCGGCGCCACGGCGACATTGATGCCGCAGCCGATGACGACGGCGCGCCGCTCCCCGGGGAGCATTTCGCTTTCGAGCAGGATGCCGCAGATCTTGCGGCGGTCAATGAGGATGTCGTTCGGCCACTTGACCAGCACCTTCGGCGCGTCCGGCGGCATGACGGCGCTGACCGCCGCCTGTACGGCAACGGCGACCGCAAGCGGCAGCGAGCCCATGCGATCGACCGGCGCCGGGTCGATCATCAGCAGCGAGGCGTAGAGATTGCCCGGCTCGGAATGCCATGCCCGCCCGCGGCGGCCGCGGCCGCTCGTCTGGCGCGACGCGGTGATCCAGAGACCGGAAAGCGCGCCGTTTCGGGCGCGCTCCAGGCATTCGGTGTTGGTGGAACCGGTATCGCCCAGCGCCTCGTGACGAAAATCGTCGAGCGTCAGCCGGCCGGTCGCCGTTCCGCGTCTCAAAAGAACGTCCGCGCTGCAGCTTCGGCCGCCGCACCGATCGGGCCGCCGATCAGCACGTAGCCGGCGACGAAGAGGCCGGACAGGCCGAAGACCAGCTTCAGTTCACCGGCAGTCCGCGCAAACTCGTCCGTCGCCTCGTCGAACCACATGACCTTGACGATTCGCAGGTAATAATAGGCGCCGACGACGGAGGCCAATACGCCAATGATGGCAAGCGCATAGAGCTGCGCCTCGATTGCCGCCATGAAGACGAAATACTTGGCGAAGAAGCCGGCGAGCGGCGGGATGCCGGCGAGCGAAAACATCAGGATCGTCAGCACCGTCGCCATGAACGGATTGGTCGAGGACAGGCCGGCGAGATCGTCGATGTTCTCGACATTGCCGCCTTCCTTGCGGCGCATCGCGAGAATGCAGGCGAAGGTGCCGAGCGTCATGACCATGTAGATCAGCATGTAGAGCGCGACGCCGCGCACGCCGGCCATCGAACCCGCCGACAGGCCGACCAGCGCATAGCCCATGTGGCCGATCGACGAATAGGCCATCAGGCGCTTGATGTTCTTCTGGCCGATCGCGGCGAAGGAGCCGAGCAGCATGGAGGCGATCGAGATGAAGACGATGACCTGCTGCCAGTCGGCAACAAC
>CAMPIK010000232.1 GCA_946886325.1 uncultured Shinella sp. | reverse complement strand
GGCGATCTTTCCGAAGCCGAACGGACATCCTTGTTTGCCGGACATTCGTTGCGGGCCGGCCTCGCCTCCTCGGCCGAAGTCGATGAGCGCTATGTGCAGAAACAACTCGGCCATGCCTCCGCCGAGATGACGCGGCGTTACCAGCGCCGGCGCGATCGTTTCCGGGTCAACCTGACGAAGGCGTCCGGGCTTTAGAGCATTTCCAGCCGAAGCGAAATCGCTTCGGCGTCGGATAATGTTGCAGAAATAAAAATCTAGCGCCTTTTTGGTGATCCGGATTCCACCGGAAAGGCGCTAGCAGCATCCTTCGAAGGGGTCGCCAAAGGCCCCCTCCTCTCTCCGCCTGCCAGAACCTCGGCACGGTGCAGAAGCCGCGACATGTCGCGACGACCGTGGTGAAGCCGCAGGATTTCGGCGGCGTGACCCACGTTTCGCCCAGGGTCATAGAAGAGATCGATTGCCTGCCCGGTTTCCTTGCGGGCCTGTTCCAGCGTCTTCTTGAGAAGCGCCAAATCCCGCTTCAGGTCGAAGTAGCTCCGCATTGCATCGGCAATGCGCTTGTCGACTTCCTGGTCATTCATGCACTCGGACTCCGCACGCACACACATTCACCGACGGTGATGAATCTGATTCACGTGGCAAAGTCACGGCGGCGGTCTGTTCATCCAGACCTTTTCAACCAGGCGACCCAGACGGGCTCAACCCTTCGCCTGAGCCCTCTCCTCGAAGAGAACGCGCATCTCGGCCTGCACCGCCGCCTGAAAGGCCAAGACCTGCCCGCTTGCCTGGCGTTTTCCGCAGCCGGCTTCGACGAGCTGATCGGCAAGCGACCGGCACAGCTGTCGCCAGTAGTCGACGGCTGCCTGGCCGTGTCTGCACGACAGTTCGACGGCACTTCGGCGAACGAGGTCCGACCTGGCGGCAAGCGGAAAAGGAGCAACTTGGGCGGCTGAACGTTCGAGGCATGTCTGCGGCATTGAGGCGTCCCGACTGAGTACAACGGATGAACACCCCTAACGCCGTTATGGTTAAGGCTTCGTATCCTCCCTCAGCCGGCCCGGGCCTTCGCCGGTGCATTTGCCCGCAGCAGGGCCATGACCATCGGACCGATCGTAAACTCGCCCCTCTCGCATCGACGCGTCAGGTCCCGGAGATATCCACCTGCCGAATTGATCAATCCGCCGCGCTCGAGAATGCAGGCGATCGCCGTTGCCGCATTCTCCGGACCCATCGCGTCACAGGCAGCCTCATAGGCCGAAGGGCTGATGCCGAGCATGGAGCGAACGACGACCGCGGCGCTCATCAGGTCTCGCCAATTCTCGATCCTGCCGCCTTTGCCGAACATTCCGATTTCGGGGCAGGACTGGAGAACGAGTGACAGCGGCAGATGGCCGGGAGGCGAAACACCAGTCGGCGTCGGCTTGATCCCGCTGACAGGCCGATCATCAGAGTTCCGGACTTCTATCGGTGCACCGTGAGCAGCTTGCAGTCGCGTTCCGATTTCACTCGGCATTTCTGCCTTGCTCCTTTCTTGAGCAGGTTCAGATTCAATAGGGTGTTGTGTATTTGAATTCTGTATGTGACGCTCATTTTGTAATGCATTGCCGCTTGATTTTTTGGAATTTATCTTTGTTTCCAATTGTTTGACTGCACGATCACGCAATGCGGTCAATGCATCCAGTGCCGTCTGAAGCTCCGCGGCGGTCGCCTTGCGCTGGATATGCGAAACGGCGCCGCGAAATTCGAGTTGAAGAGCCTCCCAATCGCCGGCGACGCCTTCCGAGAGCGCCGTCTCGATGAGTTTGGCGATATCGCGCCGGCACAAGGTCACCTGTTCACGCAGCCGGCGAAGATGCATTTGTTCCGCCTCGATCCGGTCGCCCAGCGCTTCAATCTCCTGCGCCCTGCAGAGCAACGGCGCCAGCGAGAATCCGAAGGCGGAATCGATTGCCCCCTGCCCGTCCTTGCGCGCATAGCGCTTCCCGTTCGGGCTGTCCTTCCGGATGATCAGGTCCGCATCGACAAGGGCAGCCAGATGCCTGCGCAGGGTCGCTTCCGCCATGCCGTGGCAGCGGAACGACAGCTGCGCATTGGACGGAAAAACGACCAGGCCATTGGCCTCCGAGAGTTCGTTTTTCGGGTAGAAGCTCAGCAGGGCGTTCAGCACGGCAAGCGCACGATCCGACACGCCGAGCAGCGGCCGGGCGAAGCATGCCGATCGAAACAGCTTCCACTTGTCGATTGTCTGTTCGCGGTCGATCTCGCGATGTGTCATCTGGCTTGCGAGCATGCCAAGCGACATCGACCGCCGCCCAAAGGGCGTCGTCACATATCCACTCTCCATCGTCATTCACCTTCTTCAAGGCAAAAGCGAAGACGTCACCGAAATTGGCGCTGAAGACTCTTGACTATGATTCGCGGAAATGTGATTCTCTGGGTGTCTAGATCAGAGAGGGCTTCCGCTGCGGCAACGTTCGGGGGCCTTTTCTTTTGCGCGCTTGTCTCCTCGTTTCAATCCTTCCGGCCCTGATAGTCGGCGTAGAGCTGCGCAAGGTTGTCGGAGATGAACTCTCCGAAACCGACGGCATCCTTGGCCTTCAGGGACAGCGTGTATGAGCGGCCGTCGCTTTTGATGTCGACCTTCACCGCTCGATCCGCCGGCATCCATTGCCGGCTATTCCTGGGGGCAATCGCCTTCGTGACCTTCCTGCCGCCCTTGAGCGTAGCCAGAAGCCTGTTGAAGCGGTCGTCCCCTGAAAGCCCCTTGAATTCATCGGTATCGACGAATTCGCGCGCCAGCGTCAGATTGGCGGGCTTGTCCAGGAGCATCTTCAGCTCGTACCACCGGTCCCGGCCGATCCCCTTGGCGGCCCCGATGATCTGCAGGAGATCGCCGGGCATTGAGGCCACCGCCAGCATTTTCGACAGGGTGGCCTTCTCGACGGACAGAGCTGCGAGCACGATCGTGTTGTCATTATCGTAGCTCAGCCGCGCCAGCTCGCCGGCAAAAAGGGCCTTCTCGATGAAGGAGAGATTGGCCCGTGCCGTGTTCTCCTGGCCCTGCGCAACGACGTGATCGCGATCCTTGATATTCTTCACGACCGCCCGGACCGGACGCCCGAGTTCCCGCGCGACCCGGATGCGCCGGTGGCCGAACACCGCCATGTAGCGGCCGGAGTGACTGGGGTGAGGGCGAACGAGAATGGGCGAATCCTGCCCGCGCTCGCGAATGGCGTTCAGAAGGTCGGCGAACTCCTGTTCGTCGTCCTCCATGCGATCGCGCACGAAGGATGCATCGATCGTGGCAGGATCGAGTTCGACGACCGTTTCGCCTTGAAGAAGCTTGTCGGCGCGCTGAGACAGTTCGTCGATCGAACTGATGATCGAGCGGGATGCACCCTTGATCGTATAATCGAGCGCCACCTGCCCTTCGGGCGACTGTCTGTCGTCCATCAGGCTTGCAAACGGGTTTTTACGCGCCATGGCCAGCACCTCCAATCGGCATATCCGACTGAAACTTATGGGAAAAACTGCGCTTTTGACGGCAGTCAACCATCACAGGCGTCCCCAAGCACGATGGATCAGCGCCTGAACCTCGAAATTCACCGCATCCATGCATTCGATGGCCCGGTCGTAGGTCCCGCGGGTGAAGTTCGAGCGCTCGACCTCGTAGAGCGTCTGCTTGGTCAAGCCGGCATCGGAAATGGCGGTCGATTTCAGCATCGGGTTCTTGAGAATTTCCTCGGCGAGCATCGAATGCATGAAGCCGAGCATCTGCGCCTGCGGCACATCGGTCGGCTCGTAGCGGGTGATGAGATAGCGCAGCCAATCCATGCGAACGGTCGCGCCGGCGCGCTTGATCGTCTTCGTGATGTTGCCGAGCATCAGCAGGAACTGGCTCATCGACATCAGGTCGAGCATCTGCGGGTGCACGGTGATCAGCACGGAGGTTGCAGCGGTGAGGGCGGTGAGCGTGAGATAGCCGAGCTGCGGCGGGCAATCGACGACGACCACGTCGTAGCGATCGTCGACCTGCTCGAGGGCCTTGCCAAGCCGGGTGAAGAACAGCTTGCCCTCGTTGGAGGTCTGCATCGCCAGCGGCGTATCGTATTCGTATTCCTGCAATTCGAGATTGGCGGGAATGATATCCAGCGACGGGAAGTTCGTCGGAAGGATGATGTCGGAGATCGGCTTGCGCTCGCTGTCGTAGCGGATCGAATCGTAGAGCGACGGGTTCTTGTCGAGCTCCGGCTGAAAGCCATGCAGTGCCGAAAGGGAGGCCTGCGGGTCGAGGTCGATTTCGAGGACGCGGTGGCCCGTCAGGGCGAGGTGCTGGGCGAGATGGGCCGTGGTCGTCGTCTTGCCGCTGCCGCCCTTGAAGTTCACGACCGCGATGACCTGCATCTTGTCGCCCGGCTTGCGGTGGGGCACATATTTCTTGGCATCGGACTTGCCGGTGCGATCGAGGAACATCCTCAATTCGAGCATCTGCTCCGCGGTATAGAAGCGGCGGCCGCCGGTCGAAATCGACGGCACCGGTCCCTTGCCTTCCAGATGCAGGCGCTTCAGATTGTTCGGACTGACCCCGAGATAATGCGCCACCTCGGCCATTCCGAACGAGCGCAAGGTCTTCTTGGCGTTCGGCGGAAATTTCTCCAGCCGCAATTGGTCCAGCTTGCGGGAAATCTCCGCACCCTGGAAGAGGATCTTGTCGTCGAACTCGAACGACGGCAACTGTTGTATTGCATTCATGATCGGAAAACCAAAATAGCGCTAGATCGGCGATATGACCGATTTTTGCGTCATTATCTCCGATTCTCTCGATCTGACAAGGAAAATAGGGAAAGGCCGGTATTCCGGGCCGTTTCGCGACCGCTTCACCATAGCGGGACGAGCAGAGCCCGACGGGGGCAAAGCGGAACCGCGCAATACAGTCTCCTGGCACTACGCCTGATTCTGGTGTGATCCGACAAGGAGGATCGCAGGGTTCCGTCCTGATCGCAAAAATCAAGATGGCAGGGGAGGGGAGGGCGCGAAGGGCTTCGTTTATAAAGAATGCTGCGGTCGCTTCCCGAGCCACAACAACCGCCATGGAACGGTCGCAGACCGCCGCGAACGTAGCCTCTGTGT
>CAMPIK010000231.1 GCA_946886325.1 uncultured Shinella sp. | reverse complement strand
AAAAGGGCGTGATGCCGATGCACTGCTCGGCCAATGTCGGCCCCGCCGGCGATGCCGCCGTCTTCTTCGGTCTTTCCGGCACCGGCAAGACGACGCTGTCGGCCGATCCGAACCGCACGCTCATCGGCGACGACGAGCATGGCTGGGGCGAAAGCGGCATCTTCAACTTCGAGGGCGGCTGCTACGCCAAGACGATCCGTCTGTCCGCCGAAGCGGAGCCCGAGATCTACGCGACGACCCAGCGCTTCGGCACGGTTCTCGAAAACGTCGTGCTCGATGCCAACGGCGTGCCCGATTTCGACGACGGTTCACTGACGGAAAATACCCGCTGCGCCTATCCGCTGCATTTCATTCCCAATGCCAGCGAGACGGGACAGGCCGGCCATCCGAAGACGATCATCATGCTGACCGCTGATGCCTTCGGCGTGCTGCCGCCGATTGCCCGGCTGACGCCGGACCAGGCGATGTATCACTTCCTGTCCGGCTACACCGCCAAGGTCGCCGGCACCGAAAAGGGCGTGACGGAGCCGGAAGCGACCTTCTCGACCTGCTTCGGCGCCCCCTTCATGCCGCGCCATCCGACCGAATACGGCAACCTGCTGAAGGACCTGATCGCGCGCCACGGCGTCACCTGCTGGCTCGTCAACACCGGCTGGACCGGCGGTGCCTATGGCGATGGCCGCCGCATGCCGATCAAGGCGACGCGGGCGCTGCTCGCCGCCGCCCTCGACGGCTCGCTCAACGACGCGCTCTTCCGCCGCGACGACAATTTCGGCTTCGAGGTTCCGGTCTGCGTGCCTGGCGTCGATACGAAAATCCTCGATCCGCGCTCGACCTGGTCGAACGGCGTGGCCTATGACCGGCAGGCGGCGAAACTGGTCGATATGTTCGTCACCAACTTCGCCAAGTTCGAGGACCACGTCGACGGCACCATTCGCGACGCGGCCCCCGGCATCCGGCTCGCGGCCGAATAAAGGTTGCATTGCAGGCGATGATTCACGTGAAACCCGGCTCCGGCCGGGTTTTTGCGTTGGGGTCATGCCCTTGCCGTTGGGACCCGGGCGGCGGTAAAAGACCTCGAACGAGGTATCATCCATCATGGCAAGCGACGCGCTTCCCGTCACAAAATCGATCGTGATCGCCGGCTGGGAACTGACCGAGCAGTTCGTGCTGGCGGGCGGTCCCGGCGGGCAGAACGTCAACAAGGTCTCGACGGCGGTCCAGCTCTTCTTCGATCTGCGCAATTCGCCGTCGCTGTCCGAGCGCGTCAAGGAGAACGCGGAGAAGCTTGCCGGGCGGCGTGTCTCGAAGGACGGCGTGCTGATGATCGAGGCGAACCGCTTTCGCAGCCAGGAGCGAAACCGCGAAGATGCGCGCGAACGCCTGCGGGACCTGATCGCCAAGGCCGCCGAACCGCCGCCGCCGCCCCGGCGCAAGACCAAGCCGTCCAAAGGTTCGGTCGAGCGTCGGCTGAAGGCAAAAGCCGGCCGCTCCGTGGTCAAGAAGATGCGCGGCAAGCCACCGGGCGATTGAGCGCAAGTATCGGCGTTCGGCTCTTGTGCGAAGATGCTGTTTCAACTTCCATTTGCCGCCCTATGTGATTATCGTCGAGAAAAATGCGGGAGGAAGCGATGGGTCTCTTCAGTTTCATCAAGAATGCCGGAAAGAAGCTCGGGATCGGCGGCGACGAACCGCCGGAAGCCGAGGCCGTGAAGAAGGAACTCGATTCCTTCGATCTCGGCACCGAGAAGGTCGACGTGGCCGTCGATGGCGACAAGATCATCCTGAAGGGCGTCGTCGCCGACCAGGCCGCCTTCGAAAAGGCCGTCGTCGCGGTCGGCAATACGCTCGGCATTTCGGCCGTGGAGGCGGGCGACCTCAAGATCGTAGCGCCCGAATCCGGCCTCAAGCTCGCGCAGGCCGACATGACGGAACTCGTCAAGGCGGCGACGCCGGCGAGCGAGCCGAAATTCCATACGGTCAAGAAGGGCGACAATCTCTGGAAGATTGCCGAGACCTTCTACGGCAAGGGCAAGGGGCCGAAGCACACCGTGATCTTCGACGCCAACCGGCCGATGCTGTCCCATCCGGACAAGATCTATCCGGGCCAGGTGCTCCGCATTCCCGATCTCGGCGAAGCATGACAGGCTGACGGTGGCGGCATGAGCAAAAGCCAACCGCTGCCGCCGGGCCTCGTCTATCTGCCTGACCATTTCGACGCGGATGCGCAGGCAGCGCTCGTGGCGGACATCCGTTCCGTTGTTGCCGCAGCGCCGCTTTTCGTGCCGGAAATGCCGCGGACCGGGAAACCGATGTCGGTGCGCATGACGAATTGCGGGCCGCTCGGCTGGGTCACCGACCGCACCGGCGGCTATCGCTACCAGCCGACGCATCCGGTCACCGGAGATCCCTGGCCGGCGATCCCGCAGGCGCTGATCGACCTCTGGACCGAGGTCTCCGGCTGCGCCCGTCCGCCCGAAGCCTGTCTCGTCAATTTCTACGACGACACGGCGAAGATGGGCCTGCATCAGGATCGCGACGAGACGGATTTTTCGGCGCCTGTGGTCTCGGTATCGCTTGGAGACCAGTGCCTTTTCCGCATCGGCGGCACGGCCCGCAGCGACCCGACGCGGTCTTTCCGGCTGTCGAGTGGCGATGTCGTGGTGCTCGGCGGTGAGAGCCGGCTCGTCTTCCACGGCGTCGACCGGATCTATCCCGGCACCTCGACGCTTCTGAAGAATGGCGGGCGCATCAACCTCACCCTTCGCCGCGTCAATCCCTGAATCGGGAGTTGTTGAGCCGGCTTACAGCTTGCGCAGCGCCACCGATTCCATCAGGTGGTTCTCGCCCTTCTGCAGGATGAGGTCGGCGCGCGGGCGGGTCGGCAGGATGTTCTGGTGCAGGTTCTTCAGGTTGGTGTTCTGCCAGAGCCCCTCGGCAATCCCGAGCGCCTCCTCCTCGCTGATCGTCGCATAACGATGGAAGTAGGAATGCGGATCGCGAAACGCGGTGTCGCGCAGCCGCATGAAGCGCTCGACATACCAGTTGTGGATCAGCCCTTCCTCGGCATGGATATAGATCGAGAAGTCGAAGAAGTCGGAGACCATCGGCACGATCTTGCCGTCGGCGGGCAGGCTGCGCGATTGCAGCACGTTGATGCCCTCGAAGATCAGGATGTCGGGCCGGTCGACGATGCGGTGCTCGTTGGGCAGAACGTCATAGGTCAGGTGCGAGTAAGTCGGTGCCTTGACGTTCGGTTGCCCGGCCTTGATGGCGGAGAGGAAGCGCAGGAGCGCGCCGGTGTCGTAGCTTTCCGGAAAGCCCTTCCGCTCCATCATGTTTTCGCGCTTCAGGATGGCGTTCGGATAGAGGAAGCCGTCCGTCGTCACGAGATCGACCTTGGGGCTCGACGGCCAGCGCGCGAGAAGCTCGGCAAGAATGCGGGCCGTGGTCGATTTGCCGACCGCGACCGAGCCGGCAATGCCGATCACGAAGGGCGTTTTCGTCTCGTCGGAGAGGCTGAGGAAGCGCTTGCGCTGCTCGAACAGGATCTGCGAGGATTCGACATGGGCCGACAGCAGGCGCGACAGCGAGAGATAGATGCGCCGCACCTCGTCGAGATCGACCGGATCGTTCAGCGAACGCAGCCGCTTGACCTCGTCCGACGTCAGCGTCAGCGGCGTGTCGGCCCGGAATCGCGACCATTCCTCGGCGGAGAAGAACCGGTAGGGAGAGTAGTTGCGGTTTCCGAAATCGTCGGGAATATCCGCCTGCTCGGCGTCGCGTGCTGCCTGGATCATCAACTCTGCCGGCTGGATTTTTCCGCGATGCCGGACTGTCCGGTCCGCCGTTCCAGCTCTGCCATCACCTCTTGTAGCTCTACCCCGCCGATTTTCAATACGACCATCAGATGATAGAGGAGATCAGCGCTTTCGCTGACAAGCGGTCCTTTTTCGCCCTCGATCGCAGCGATCACCGTTTCCACGGCCTCTTCACCGAGTTTCTTGGCGGCCTTGGCCTGGCCGGCGGCAACGAGTTTCGCGGTCCAGGACTCCTCTGGCGAGGCGGCGGCGCGTGTCGCGACGATGCGTTCGAGGTCGGCAAGCGTGAAGTCGGTCATGGTCTCGCCGTCCTCTCAGTCGAGCCGCATGGCGATGCCGCGATCGGCCATGTAGCGCTTGGCCTCGCCGATCGTGTGCGTGCCGAAATGGAAGATCGAGGCGGCAAGCACCGCCGTCGCGTGCCCGTCGCGGATGCCCTCGACGAGATGATCGAGATTGCCGACGCCGCCTGATGCGATCACCGGAACCGGAACGCGGTCGGCGATGGTGCGCGTCAGCGCGATGTCATAGCCGCCCTTCTGACCGTCGCGGTCCATCGAGGTGAGCAGCAGTTCGCCGGCGCCGCGCTCGACCATCTTCTCGGCAAAGGCGACCGCGTCGATGCCCGTCGGCTCGCGTCCGCCATGGGTAAAGATTTCCCAGCGGTCCGCCTCGCCGTCCTTCGACACTTTCTTGGAATCGATCGAGACGACGATGCACTGGTTGCCGAACTTGTCAGCCGCTTCGGCAACGAAATCCGGGTTTTTCACCGCCGCCGAATTGATCGACACTTTGTCGGCGCCGGCGAGCAGCAGCTTGCGGATGTCCGCCACCGTGCGCACCCCGCCACCGACGGTCAGCGGCATGAAACAATGTTCGGCCGTGCGCGCCACCACGTCGAAGATTGTGTCGCGGTTGTCGGAGGAAGCGGTGATGTCGAGGAAGCACAGCTCGTCGGCACCGGCCGCATCATAGGCCTTGGCCGACTCCACCGGATCGCCGGCATCGACCAGGTTGACGAAGCTGACGCCCTTGACGACACGGCCGTCCTTGACGTCGAGGCAGGGAATGACGCGGGCCTTGAGGGTCAAAGGACGGCCTCCTTCTTATCGGTTTGCGCGTCCTCGCCGCGAAGCGGCTGCGGGCGTCGCGGGCGGTCCTTGACGTCGAGACAGGGAATGACGCGGGCCTTGAGGGTCAAAGGACGGCCTCCTTCTTATCGGTTTGCGCGTCCTCGCCGCGAAGCGGCTGCGGGCGTCGCGGGCGGTCCTTGACGTCGAGACAGGGAATGACGCGGGCCTTGAGGGTCAAAGGACGGCCTCCTTCTTATCGGTTTG
>CAMPIK010000230.1 GCA_946886325.1 uncultured Shinella sp. | reverse complement strand
CAGCGGTCTGCCAATGCGGCCAAGGAGATCAAGGGCCTCATCAGCAATTCGGCGACCGAGGTCGGCACCGGCGTCTCGCTGGTCCGCTCGACCGGCGACGCGTTGACCGAGATCGAGACGCTGGTCAACCAGGTCAACGAGCAGGTCACCTCCATCGCGACGGCCGCCAAGGAACAGGCGGTCGGGCTTGCCGAGGTCAATACGGCCGTCAACCAGATGGACCAGATGACCCAGCAGAACGCGGCGATGGTCGAGGAGACCAATGCGGCGAGCCAGACGCTGACGCAGGAGAGCAACCAGTTGAAGGCGCTTTTGCAGAACTTCACACTGTCCGGTTCCGCGCAGGGTCAC
Source organism: uncultured Shinella sp. (assembly GCA_946886325.1). Next base: position 4,818 of record CAMPIK010000230.1, on the reverse strand, counting down.
ACGGCGCGCCGCGCGGCCTGATCGCCAGCCTTTATTCTGCCATGGAAGCCCCGGTGCCCCGCGCGCCGGGGCTTTCGCACATCTGCTCCCTTAATCCGGTCATGGCGGGGAAACGCTTCATTTACCGTCGCGCGCTAAAATTCCGTTGTTTTGCAGGCATGTAGCTCTGCCGGCCCGGGCGGGCGCCGATGTGACCGAATTGGGACACAGGCGGCATGCACCCTATCGGGACAACCGTGGCCTTTCCTCATGGTTCGCAAGCGGACGAGGGCGGGTGCGAAGCGAAAGTGGCAATGAGTATGGCGTTTGTTTCTTGCCTTCGCAGACCTCTCGGCCTGCTCCTGATCTCGACGATGCTGACGGCCTGTTCGGCTGGCGGCCTTGCGCCGCCCGGCGACATTGACGGGCGCAACACGGTCGGCGCCATCCAGCCGATGGACGACGTGCCGCGCGAGGGCGGCGATATCCCGGACGCTGACATGCCTGGCAGCGAGCCGGTCGCGATGGCGGGCGAGGGGCAGCAACCGGCATCGCTTGACGGCGGGTCCACCGAAAAGCGCCTGCCGATGATCGACAGCGACGAGGCGCTGGGGATCGTGAGCACCGGCACGGACACGGCGGCGATGTCGTCGGACATTCCGGAAGGCGGCGTCAACATGGATGCCGCACTCGGCGTGGCGCCTGTGCAGGGGCTGGCGGAGGCGCAGGCAAACGAGATCGCCGAGGGCAATGCGACGCAGGTGATGGTCGACGGGATCGGCACCGACACGCCGCAGCAGGTCGGCGACCCCGTGCAGATCCCGATGTCGGAGGCCGGTGGCGAACTCGGCGCCGCGGCAGACGAGGGCAACTATCTCCGCGTTCCCGACGAGGGCGCGCGCACGATGCCGATCGTCGAGGAGGAGCGCGAGGTCGCCTTCATCCCGCGCCTCAGCGATCCGATGCAGATCCCCGAGACCATGGGCGGCATGCCGGCGGCGGAGAAATCCTGCCGGCAGCGGCTCCAGCGGCTCGGCGTGAAATTCCGCGATATCCCGACGATCTCCAAGGGAAAATCCTGCGGCATCGCCTATCCGATCGAACTGTCGGGGCTTTCGGGCGGCATCCAGATCAAGCCGGCCGCAAAGGTGAACTGCCAGATCACCGAGGCCTTCGCGCTCTGGGTGAAGAAGGAACTCGCGCCGGCGACCCGGGTTCGCTATGTCAGCGGCATCAAGTCGATCCACCAGATGTCGTCCTATTCCTGCCGCACGATGAACTCGCGGCGCGGCAATCCGATGTCGGAACATGCCAAGGGCAATGCGATCGACGTCGGCAAGATCACGCTCGACAGCGGCAAGTCGATCAAGATCGAGCGCAAGGGCTTCTTCTCCTTCCGCGAGAAGGGGCTGCTGAAGACCGTGCGCAGCGACAGCTGCAAATATTTCTCCACCGTGCTCGGCCCCGGCAGCGACCGCTACCACAAGGACCATTTCCACTTCGACCTGCGCACGCGCAAGAACGGCGGACGCTATTGCAGCCTCTAGGGAGAGGCTTTGATATCGTCGGCCGATTGCATGCTGCGTCGCAACAAAAATGAAACCTTCTTTCCCTAGAGTTTTATCGATCGAGACCTGAAATGATGCCGGGTCGGCTGGGAATTGAACGCGCCAGGATGGCGACGGTCGTCCCGAAGGAACGCGCACTCATGAACATTTCCAATTTTTCGATCTCGAAGAAGATCGGTTTCCTTGTCTTGATGATGGGCATTGCCGCCGGCGTGATCGCCGCGGTCGGCGGCCAGGGGCTGACCTCCCTGGGTTCGGCCCTTCAGGATACCGGTGCGCGCGAGGAGGTGGCCCGCGAGGCCATGGACCTCCGGGTCGATATCATCGCGATCAGCCGGATGACCTATCAACTGGCCATGGCGCCGGAAAAGGCATCGGATTTCGCGGAAGAGACGGAGCGGCGCGCCAAGGAAATGCTGGACCGCCTGCCGAAGATCGCCTCGACGGCGGACGAGAACGAGCAGAAGCTGCTTGGCAACATCAAGACGGCGCTGACGGCCTATTTCGAACAGATCCGCCAGATGGTGTCGGCAGCGAGCGCCGGCAGTGACCGCACGGCGATCATGGTCGAACTGGACAAGGCGCTCGAACATCAGAAGACCGTGACGGCCGTCGTGAAGGAATACTCTGCCTATTCCGCCGACACGCTGTCCGGATCGCGCGCCACCGCAATCTCCCGTTCGACGACGACGCGCTATGTTCTGCTGGCGACGGCGCTGATCTGCATCGTGGCCGGCATCTGCCTCAGCGTCGCGGTTGCGCGCCGCAGCATCGTGCGGCCCATCCGGACGATGACGGCGGTGATGTCCAGCCTTGCGGCCGGAAAGCTCGACGAAGAGATCCCCGGAGCAGAACGGGGCGATGAAATCGGCGCCATGGCGCGCACGCTCGTCGTCTTCCGGGACAACCAGATCCAGATCCGCGAAATGGAGGCCCAGGAGGCAGCACTGCACGTGCAGAGCAGGGACCTGCAGGCGAGCATCGGCGGTATCGTCGCGGCTGCCGCCGCCGGCGATTTCTCCAGACGCATCACCAAGACCTATGACGATGACGACCTTCGCCGTTTCGCGGACAGCGTCAACGAACTGGTGGAGAGCGTCGACCGTGGCGTGTGCGAGGTTCGCCGCGTGATGGCGTCGCTCGCCGAAGCGGACCTGACGCAGGAAATGACCGGCGAGTTCCAGGGGAATTTCGCCGAACTGCAGGCGAATGTGAACGGCACCATGCAGATCCTGCGCAACACGATGACCGGCATCCTGTCCGTTGCCAGCACGATCAGCGGCAATTCGAGCGAACTGTCGTCGGCGGCCAACCAGCTCGCCCACCGCACCGAACAGCAGGCAGCCTCGCTGGAAGAGACGGCGGCGGCACTCGAGGAGATCACGACGACGGTCAAGACATCGACCGGCCGCGCGATCGAAGCCTCGACGATTGTCGGCGAGGCCAAGGACAGCGCCGAAAAATCCGAAGAGATCGTCCGCTCGGCAATTGCCGCGATGGGACGCATCGAAGGGTCATCGCAAAAGATCAACCAGATCATCTCGGTCATTGACGAGATTGCATTCCAGACCAACCTGCTTGCCCTGAACGCCGGCGTGGAAGCCGCACGGGCGGGCGAGGCGGGCCGCGGCTTTGCGGTTGTCGCGCAGGAAGTGCGGGAACTGGCACAGCGCTCCGCAAACGCTGCGAAGGAAATCAAGACGCTCATCGGCTCGTCTGCCAACGAAGTGAAGGGCGGTGTGTCGCTCGTCCTGTCGACGGGAGAGGCACTCTCCGAGATCAAGGCTCTTGTGAACCAGGTCAACGATCATGTCGCGTCGATCACCCGTGCGGCACAGGAGCAGTCCGCCGCGCTCGGCGAGATCAACACGTCGGTCAACCATATGGACCAGACGACCCAGCAGAACGCCGCGATGGTGGAAGAAACGACGGCGGCGAGCCAGGTTCTGGCGAGCGAGGCGCAGCAGCTCCAGCTGGCGCTGTCCAGGTTCCGTCTCGCCGGAGAGAGCGGTTCGGCCATTCATCGCCCGCGCGCTGCGTGACGCTTCGGCTGTTCCCGCATGATCGGTACAGAAACCGATCATGCGGTCCGGCAAACCGCAGACAAAAAAAGACCGGCGGGGAGCCGGTCAAATGCGCGGCTAAAGGGGTGGGTGCCGCAAACTTGCAAATAAATTCACCTTAAAGCGACCTCCAGCGGGGATGCTTGAGGCATGCGGGGTGCCTCCCAGGGGGAGACCTGCGTGCGGACGGATCATCCGTCCGGGCTTCGTCCAGGCATGACGAAGCGGGAGGCGGACGCGCGGCGGCGCGGTCCGGGGCGTGCCATTCAGGATGGGGGCGGCGGCGGCGACGACCCTTGCCTCGGGGCAGAGATTGATTGAAATCCATCACGGTTTCATGACATCTGGCAGGCCCGCCGACTCTTTTTCCGCGAGTCGCCCAGAATTTTTCCCGCCGCAGGAGCAGCCATGCCGCCCGCCGCCGAACTTGCCGTCTTCGCGCTCGCGCTGGTCGCAGCCGGCGTCGTCTCCGGACTGCTCGCCGGCATTTTCGGCATCGGCGGCGGCGCGATCCTCGTGCCGGTCTTCTACCAGATCTTCGGCTATCTCGACGTGGCGGAGGCCGTGCGCATGCACCTGTCGGTCGGCACCTCGCTTGCCATTATCGTGCCGACGTCGCTCCGCTCCTTCCAGTCGCACCGGCTGCGCGGGGCGGTCGATGTCGATCTGCTCAAGGGCTGGATCACGGCCGTGCCGCTCGGTGCCATCCTTGCCTCGGTGATCGCGGCGGCGGCGTCGAGCGAGGAACTGCGGCTGATCTTCGCCGGCATCGCCGTGCTTGTCGCCGTGCGCATGCTCTTCAACCGGCCGAGCTGGCGGATCGGCAACGACCTGCCGGGCAATCCCTGGACCTGGCTGGTGGGCGTGGTGATCGGCATCCTCTCCGGCCTGATGGGCATCGGCGGCGGCGTGCTCAACAACACCTTCATGTCGCTCTACGGCCGGCCGATGCACCAGGCGGTGGCGACGTCGGCCGGTGTCGGCGTGCTGATCTCGCTGCCGGGTCTCGTCGGCTATGTCTGGGCGGGCTGGGGCGAGCCGGGCCTGCCGCCCTTTTCGACCGGCTTCATCAACTGGATCGCGGCCGGCCTCATCATCCCGATGACGCTCATCATGGCGCCGATCGGCGTGCGCATCGCGCATGCCATGAGCAAGCGCCAGCTCGAGATCGGCTTCGGCGTGTTCCTGATGATCGTGGCGGCCCGTTT
>CAMPIK010000229.1 GCA_946886325.1 uncultured Shinella sp. | reverse complement strand
GCGGCCATGACGTCGTCATCCTCGACACCGCCGGCCGCACCCATATCGACGAGCCTCTGATGCTCGAGATGGCCGAGATCAAGCGCAAGTCCAATCCGCACGAGATCCTGCTCGTCGCCGATGCGCTGACCGGCCAGGACGCCGTCAACCTCGCCCGCAATTTCGACGACCGCGTCGGCATTACCGGCCTCGTGCTGACCCGCATGGACGGCGACGGCCGCGGCGGCGCGGCGCTTTCGATGCGCGCCGTCACCGGCAAGCCGATCAAGCTCATCGGCGTCGGCGAGAAGATGGGCGAACTCGAAGAGTTCCATCCCCGCCGCGTCGCCGACCGCATCCTCGGCATGGGCGACATCGTCTCGCTCGTCGAGAAGGCGGCGGAGAATATCGATGCCGAGAAGGCGGCCGCCATGGCCGCCAAGATGGCCAAGGGCAAGTTCGACCTGAACGACCTCGCCGACCAGCTTCGCCAGATGCAGAAGATGGGCGGCATGGGCGGCATCATGGGCATGATGCCCGGCATGGCCGGCATGAAGGACAAGATGGCGTCGGCCGGGCTCGACGACCGCATGTTCGGCCGGCAGATCGCCATCATCTCCTCGATGACGAAGGCCGAGCGCGCCAATCCGGATCTGCTCAAGCATTCCCGCAAGAAGCGCATCGCCGCCGGCTCCGGCACCGACGCCTCCGACATCAACAAGCTTCTGAAGATGCACCGCCAGATGGCCGACATGATGAAGATGATGGGCGGCAAGAAGGGCGGCGGCATGATGAAGCAGATGATGGGCGGCCTTGCCGGCAAGATGGGGCTCGGCGGCATGGGGGGCGGCATGCCCGACCTGTCGAACATGGACCCGAAGCAGCTCGAAGCGCTGGCCAAGCAGGCCGAAACCTCCGGCCTCGGCCGTCCGGGCGGCCTGCCGGGTCTTGGCGGCGGCGGACTTCCGGGCCTCGGCGGCGGTCGTCTGCCCGGTCTTGGCGGTGGCATGGGCCTGCCCGGCCTGCCGAAGAAGAAGTGAGGATGTGCCTGTGACGATCGATCCGAAGGTCAGAGCGCAACTGGGAGACTACCGGCAGTCGATCGACAATATCGACGCTGCGCTGATCCACATGCTCGCCGAGCGCTTCCGCTGCACCAAGGCGGTGGGTGTGCTGAAGGCGACACACGAATTGCCGCCGGCGGACCCGGCGCGCGAGGAATACCAGATCGAACGCCTGCGCCGCCTGGCAAAGGACGCCAATCTGGATCCGGATTTCGCGGAGAAGTTCCTGAACTTCATCATCCGCGAGGTGATCCGGCATCACGAAGCAATTGCCGCCGATATCGGCGGTGCAAACCAGAATACCGCTTGAACGAAGCGGTCAGAAACGCCTTGAAGGAGATTTGATATGGCCCTGAAAATTCGTCTTGCCCGCGGTGGCTCCAAGAAGCGCCCGTACTACCAGATCGTCATCGCCGACGCCCGTTCGCCGCGCGATGGCCGCTTCATCGAGAAGGTCGGTTCCTGGAACCCGATGCTCGGCAAGGATGACGAGAAGCGCGTCCAGCTCGACGCCGACCGCATCAAGGAATGGCTCGGCAAGGGCGCCCAGCCGACCGACCGCGTCGCCCGCTTCCTGGATGAAGCAGGCCTCCTGAAGCGCGAAGCCCGCAACAACCCGGACAAGGCAAAGCCCGGCAAGAAGGCGCTCGAGCGCGCCGCCGAGAAGAAGCAGAAGGAAGAGGATGCTGCGGCTGCCGCCGCGGAATAATCCTTCGACTGGAATCTGTGGTATGCGGACGGGCGGCATGATACATGCCGCCCGTTTCGTTTTCTTCGCCTGGAAAGACAAAAATGGTCAAACTGGAGCATCCCGTCCTGATGGCGTCGATCGGCGCGGCGCAAGGCCTGCGCGGCGAGGTGCGCGTCAAGACCTACACCGCCGACCCGACGGCGCTCGGCGACTACGGCCATCTGCACAGCGAGGACGGGCGCGTCTTCGAGGTGCTGGAAGTACGCGAGGCGAAGAACGTGGCGATCGTGCGCTTTCGCGGCGTCAACGACCGCAATGCGGCCGAAGCCTTGACCGGTCTCGACCTCTTCATCGAACGCGACAACCTGCCGGACGACGAACTCGACGAGGACGAATTCTTCTATGCCGACCTCGAAGGTCTTGAGGCCGTCGACCGCGACGGAAACAGCCATGGCACGGTTACCGGCATCTTCGATTTCGGCGCGGGCGACCTGCTCGAACTGAAGGGTCCCGGAAAGCGCCCGGTGCTGATTCCGTTCTCCGAAACCGCGGTTCTCGAGATCGACTTCGAAGGCGGGCGCATGCTGATCGACCCGGTTGCCGCCGGTCTCGACGATGGCGAAGAGGCCGGTCCCGGCAGCCGTCGGCGTCGCCCGCCGGGCGGCGGGGAGGAGTGACCGTGGCTTTTCGCGCCACCGTCGTCACGCTCTATCCGGAGATGTTTCCGGGCCATCTCGGCCAGTCACTCTCCGGCAAGGCGCTGTCGCGCGGCGACTGGTCGCTGGATACGGTGCAGATCCGCGATTTTGCGACCGACCGGCATCGCACGGTCGACGATACGCCGGCTGGCGGCGGGGCGGGCATGGTGCTGAAGCCCGACGTGCTTGCCCGCGCGATCGACCATGCCGCGCCTGCCGATGACCGCCGTCCGCGGCTGCTGATGAGCCCGCGTGGCCTGCCTCTGACACAGAAAAGGGTGCGTGAGCTTGCGGCCGGTCCCGGCGCTGTCATCGTCTGCGGCCGGTTCGAAGGTGTGGACCAGCGCGTCATCGATGCACGGCAGCTCGAGGAAGTGTCGATCGGCGACTATATCCTGTCGGGCGGCGAGCCGGCGGCGATGATCCTGCTCGATGCGGTCGTGCGCATCCTGCCCGGCGTCATGGGCAATGCGCTGTCCGGCGAGCACGAGAGCTTCGAGGGTGGCCTGCTGGAACATCCGCAATATACGCGACCGCAAAGCTTCGAGGAGCGCGATATTCCGGCTGTCCTGACGTCCGGCCATCACGGCGAGATCGAGGCCTGGCGCCGCGGCGAGGCCGAGCGGCTGACGCGCGCGCGTCGGCCCGATCTTCTGGACACTCAGGCCTTGACGAAATAGTAGATCGTCAGCGCGAAGCCGACGGCGACGACCAGCGCTCGGATGACCGGCTGCGGCACGCGCCGCGCTGCCCAGACGCCGGAATAGCCGCCGAGTGCTCCGGCGGGAACCATGACCGCTGCCTGCGGCCAAGCGACGACGTCGCCGCTGGCGAAGACCACGATCGCGACGGCGGCGATGACCACGGCGACGAAGTTCTTCAGCGCATTCAGCCGGTGATAGTCGCCACCCTTGGTCAGCCCCAGAACGGCAAGCGTCATGATGCCCATGCCGGCGCCGAAGAAGCCGCCATAGATGGAGGTCACGAACTGTCCGGCAAGACCGAGCGGCGAGATCGGCTTTTCCGCGCTCAGCGTCTTCGGCTTGAGATAGGGTCCGGCGGCGAAGATCATCGTGGCGGCGAGAAGCAGCCAGGGCACCAGCGCGCGAAACGAGGGGTTCGACAGCGACAGGAGCAGCAAGGCGCCGCCGAGACCGCCGAGCATCGACAGGCCGCCAAGGATGAGGGCCTCGCGAAGGTCGGCCCGGATTTCCTTCGCATAGGCGAGCGCCGACGTGACATAGCCGGGGAACTGGGTGATCGACGAGGTGGCGTTGGCGACGATCGGCGGCAGGCCGGTCAGCGTCATGGCGCCGAAGGTGAGAAAGGTGCCGCCGCCGGCAATCGCGTTGACCACGCCGGACAGAAAGCCGGCGACGAACAGAAACACGGCATCGGCGATGGACATTCGGCACCCCTTCCGGCCAATCCTGCGGGCCGGTCCCTTCTCTGGCGGGCAATAGCCTGCGGCATACCGGGCGGCAAGCCCCGAAAATCCGCCTGTCGCGGCGGTTTCTTCGCCGGAGAGGGATGACAAGCCGCATCGATTGGTGTATTCGCCCGCACGGTTCTGGGATTATTCCCGCCGACCAGCAAGCAAAGAACACGCGTACCCGCTCCCGTCCGGCAACGGACGACCCTATCGAGGTTTCGACCGAGAAGCGATTGCCGAGCGCTCTGGCTGTTTCAGAAGAACGAAAAGGTTAGACCGATGAACATCATCCAGCAGCTCGAGGCCGAGCAGGCCGCCAAGATCGAAGCGCAGCGCGTGCTTCCCGAATTCTCGCCGGGCGACACCGTCCGCGTCAACGTCCGCGTCCGTGAAGGCACCCGTACCCGCGTGCAGGCCTATGAAGGCGTTTGCATCGCCCGCTCCGGCGGCGGCATCAACGAGAGCTTCACCGTCCGCAAGATTTCCTACGGCGAAGGCGTCGAGCGCGTCTTCCCGGTCTACTCGCCGCTCGTCGAGAGCGTCGACGTCGTGCGCCGCGGCAAGGTCCGCCGCGCCAAGCTCTATTACCTGCGCGACCGCCGCGGCAAGTCGGCCCGTATCGTCGAAAACACCGGCACGCGCGCCCGCAAGCTGAACGACGCCGAGCGCGCCGCGATCGCCGAAGAGAAGGCCCGTATCGAGGCCGAGAAGGTCGCAGCCGCCCAGGCACTCGCCGCCGAGAAGGCAGCAGCCGAGGCCGCCGAGGCAAAGGCTGCCGAAGAGGCCGCAAAGGCAGCGGAAACCTCTGCCGAGTAAGTTCTCGCGCAAAGCGGAATGCATGCAAGCCGTCGGAGCGATCCGGCGGCTTTTTCGTTGGTGCAGGACCGGATAACGCTGTGCGACCTATCCGGACGCTTGCCTCGTGATCCGAATTTGTGACAGTGTCGGTCTGCCACATTTTCAGGAGCAGCCCCATGTTTTCCCGCCGCGCCCTTCTCGCAGGCCTGACCGCCGCCGTGCTTCTTCCCGCCGCCGCCTTCGCGCAAGCCCTGCCGGACCTTGGCGGCAAGTCTGTCGTCGTCGTCACGGAAAATGCCTATCCGCCGCTGCAGTTCATCGATCCGAAGTCGGGCGAGCAGATCGGCTGGGAATATGACGCGATGAACGAGATCGCGAAGCGGCTGAACTTCAAGGTCGAGTACCAGAACGTCAGCTGGGATGCGATGATCCAGGCGGTCTCCGATGGCCAGTACGATCTCGGCATGACCGGCATCACCATCAAGGACGACCGCAAGGAGAAGGTCGA
>CAMPIK010000228.1 GCA_946886325.1 uncultured Shinella sp. | reverse complement strand
GGTTGAAGTGCTGGAACACCATGCCGACCTCGCGGCGCACCTCGTCGATCTTCTTGAGGTCGTTGGTCAGTTCGATGCCGTCGACGATGATCTGGCCCTTCTGGTGTTCCTCCAGCCGGTTGACGCAGCGGATCATCGTCGACTTGCCGGAGCCGGAGGGGCCGGCAACGACGATGCGCTCGCCGCCCATCACTTTCAGATTGATGTCGCGCAGCACGTGGAAGTCGCCGTACCACTTGTTCATGTTGATGATTTCGATGGCGACGTCCGTCTCGGAGACCGACAGGGCGTTCGTCTGGGCTTGATTGGCCATTGTTGTTTCCCCTTTTCTTATCGTTTGTGCCCGGTGTCGAGCCGCCGTTCGACGAAGGCCGAATAGCGCGACATGCCGAAGCAGAAGATCCAGAAGACGAAGCCTGCGAAGATCAGGCCGGTCAGCGGTGTGACGGGCGACGCCCAGCTGGCGTCGGCGAAGTTCAGGCGGATGATGCCGAGCAGGTCATACATGCCGATGATCGACACCAGCGACGTGTCCTTGAACATGCCGATGAAGGTGTTGACGATGCCCGGAATGACCAGCTTGATCGCCTGCGGCAGGACGATCAGCCGCATCTTCTGCCAATAGCTGAGGCCGAGCGAATCCGCGCCCTCATATTGTCCCTTCGGGATCGCCTGGAGCCCGCCGCGGATGACTTCGGCCATATAGGCGGAGGCGAAGATCGAGACGCCGATCAGCGCGCGCAGGAACTTGTCGAAGGTCCAGCCCTGCGGCAGGAACAGCGGCATCATGACGCTTGCCATGAAGAGCACGGTGATCAGGGGAACGCCGCGGATCACCTCGATGAAGATGATGCAGAGCGTCTTGATGACCGGCATCTTCGATCGTCGCCCGAGCGCCAGCAGGATGCCGAAGGGCAGGGAGACGGCGATACCGACGAAGGACAGGATCAGCGTCACCATCAGCCCGCCCCAGAGCGGCGTCTCGACGACCTCCAGCCCGAAGGCGCCGCCGCTCAGCAGGAAGAAGGCGACGATCGGCAGCACGAGGAAGAGCAGGATGGCGTTCAGGCCCTTGCGCGGTGCGCTCGGCATCAGCATCGGCACCAGAAGGGCGACGAAGAGAATGCCGACCAGCGTCGGACGCCAGCGCTGGTCGAGCGGATAGCGGCCATAGATGAACTGGTCGAAACGCGAGCCGATGAAGGCCCAGCAGGCGCCGCTCCAGCCTTCCGGCTGGGAGCCGCCGCTCTGGGCGACGGTCGCGCAGACGGCACGGTCGGCGCCGGTCCACTGGGCATCGATGAAGAGCCAGTTGACCATCTGCGGCACGTACCAGGCAAGGATCAACAGCGCGATGATCGACATCACGGTGTCTTTCGGCGTGGCGAAGAGATTGGTGCGCAGCCAGTGGCCCGCACCCTTGGCGCTGGACGGCGGTGCCAGGGGCTCCAGCATGTGGTCCCGCACATAGGCGGATTGAGTCATCGTCATGATCCTATCTCTCCACCAGTGCCATCTTGGCGTTGAACCAGTTCATGAACAGCGAGGTGATCAGGCTGAGCGACAGATAGACCGCCATCCAGATCGCCACGATCTCCACCGTGTATCCGCTCTGGTTGAGGATCGTTCCGCCGACGGAGACGAGATCCGAATAGCCGATGGCGATGGCCAGAGAGGAGTTCTTGGTGAGGTTCAGATACTGGCTCGTCAGCGGCGGGATGATGATGCGCATGGCCTGCGGCACCACCACGAGCCGTGTCGTGTGGCCGGGTCGCAAGCCGACAGCACTTGCCGCCTCCGTCTGCCCTTTCGGCACGGCACGGATGCCGGCCCGGACGATCTCCGCGATGAAGGACGCGGTGTAGAAGGAGAGTGCCAGATAGAGCGAGATGAATTCCGGTCCGATGACCGAACCGCCGGTGAGGTTGAACTTTCCGGCCTGCGGATAGTCGAAGGAGAGCGGTGCGCCGAGAACGAGGAATGTCAGCAGCGGCAGTCCGACGATCATGCCGATGGCGGGCCAGAGAACGGGAACGCCCCGACCGGTCGCCATGCGCCTGTTGTAGGAATATTTGTTCAGCAGGATCGACGCGATGATCGCGATGACGAGCACCAGCGGCACGAGCCAGAAGCCGTCGCCGAAGAGCGCCTTGGGGAAGGCGAGGCCGCGGTTGTTGAGATAGGTGCTGAACGGCAGTTCGATCGAGTCCCGCGGCTGCGGCAGGACCGAAAGCACGCCGCTGTACCAGAAGAAGATGACGAGCAGCGGCGGCAGGTTGCGGAAGATTTCCACATAGACCGTACACAGCCGGGCGATCAGCCAGTTGTGCGACAGCCGGCCGATGCCGACGAGAAAGCCGATGATCGTCGCCGTGATGATACCGGTGAAGGCGACCAGCAGCGTGTTCAACAGGCCGACATAGAGCGCGCGCCCATAGGTCGAATCGCTCGAATATTCGACCAGCGACTGGCCGACGTCGAAGCCGGCGCGCCCGCCGAGAAAGCCGAAGCCCGAGGCGACGTTGGCGCGGCGCAGGTTTTCGAGTGTGTTGGTCCAGATGAAATAGATCAGAACCGCGAAGATGAGGGCAGTCACGACCTGATAGATGATGCCGCGGACATCGGGATCGTTGATCCACGAGGCTTGCGACCGGTCCGTTCTGGTAACCGGAAATGTGGCGTTTGCCATATGTTTTCCCCTGATCGCCCTTATTCGGGCAATTCTTGTTCTTGAGGAGAAGAAAGGCGGGACCGATGTCCCGCCTTCCGTTTGGTCTGCGGTCTTAGCGAACCGGCGGGCCGTACTGGATGCCGCCCTTGTTCCACAGCGCGTTGACGCCGCGTTCGATCTTCAGCGGGCTGCTTGCGCCGATGTTGCGCTCGAAGACTTCGCCGTAATTGCCGACGCCCTTGATGACATTGTAGGCCCATTCGTTGCTGAGGCCCAGATCAGCACCGATCGTGCTGTCCGTCTCGGCGCCGAGGAAGCGCTTGATGTCGGGGTTCTCGGAACCCTTCATCTCGTCGACATTGGCCTGCGTGATGCCGAATTCCTCGGCGTTCACGAGCGCATAGTGCACCCAGCTGACGATGTCGAACCACTTGTCGTCGCCCTGGCGGACGGCCGGGCCAAGCGGCTCCTTGGAGATGATTTCGGGCAGAACCATGTGGTCGTCGGGCGCAGACAGCGTCAGACGGATGGCATAGAGGCCGGAAGCGTCGGTCGTGTAGACGTCGCAACGGCCGGCGTCGTAGGCGGCGTTGACCTCTTCGATCTTCTCGAAGACGACCGGGTTGTACTGGAGGTTGTTGGCCTTGAAGTAGTCGGCGAGGTTCAGCTCGGTGGTCGTGCCGGTCTGGACGCAGACGGCGGCGCCGGAGAGCTCGAGGGCCGACTTCACGTTGAGGCTCTTGCGAACCATGAAGCCCTGGCCGTCATAGTAGTTGACGGCGCGGAAGTTGAAGCCGAGAGCCGTGTCGCGGTTGATGGTCCAGGTGGTGTTGCGTGCAAGCACGTCCACTTCGCCCGACTGAAGCGCCGGGAAGCGTTCCTTCGCGGTGGTCGGCGTGTACTTGACCTTGGTTGCATCGCCGAAGATGGCCGCAGCGATAGCCTTGCAGTAATCGACGTCGAAGCCGGCCCAGTTGCCCTGCGCGTCCGGTGCCGCAAAGCCGGCGAGGCCGCTGTTCACGCCGCACTGGACGAAGCCCTTGGCCTGCACGTCCGAAAGCGTGTCAGCCTGAGCAGCAGTGGCGCCAAACCCCAGCACGGCAGCACCGACAAGCGCTGTCACGATCTTTTTTGTCATTTTTTACAACCTTTTTCTGTTGTCTTTCCGGTACCGTGGTCGTCGCCGTTGTTGTGCGGGCGACACGGACCTCGCGACCCTCCCGGTGCGAGATTGCCTATCTCATGCCCAAATTCACGCAGGGTCAAGTGATTGTGACCATTTTCCAGCCGCACGAAAGAATTTGATTAATTCTGGTGGAAAAATGAGCAGGGTTTCGGGATTTGTGCAGGATATCGCTCAAAAAAACCGCGTCGAAGCGTTTTGGATCGCTCGAAAGGCCAAATGCCTGACCTTGCCTTGGCGGCGTTTTCGGCCTTGACCCCCGTGCGTGCGCATCCGACAAGTCGGTTCCCGCAATCTGTCTCATCCGGACGAGAGAATGACCGACAAAGCATCCCTGCGCGCCGCGGCCGGCGTCAACACCCGTCTTGCGCATAGCGGCAACACGCCCTCCGACTTCTTCGGCTTCGTCAACCCGCCCGTGGTGCACGCCTCGACGGTTCTGTTTCCCGATGCCGTGACGATGGAGAAGCGGGCGCAGAAATACACCTACGGGACCCGTGGCACGCCGACGACGGATGCGCTTTGCGCCGCCATCGACGAACTGGAGGGCTCGGCCGGCACGATCCTCGTTCCCTCGGGCCTTGCCGCCGTCACCGTTCCGTTTCTCGGCTTCCTGTCGGCTGGCGATCACGCGCTGATCGTCGATTCGGTCTATCATCCGACGCGCCATTTCTGCGACACGATGCTGAAGCGGCTCGGCGTTGCGGTCGACTATTACGACCCGATGATCGGCGCCGGCATCGAGAGCCTGATGAAGCCGAACACGCGCCTGGTTCACACCGAGGCGCCGGGCTCCAACACGTTCGAGATGCAGGATATCCGCGCCATCGCCGATGTCGCGCATCGTCACGGCGCGGTTGTTGCAATGGATAACACCTGGGCGACGCCGCTCTATTTCCGCCCGCTCGACCATGGCGTCGACATCTCGATCCATGCGGCGACGAAATATCCGTCCGGCCACTCCGACGTGCTGATGGGCACGGTCTCGGCCAATGCCGCACATTGGGAGCGGCTGCACGAGGCGAACATCACGCTCGGCGTCTGCGGCGCGCCTGATGATGCCTACCAGATCCTGCGCGGCCTGCGCACCATGGGCATCCGGCTGGAGCGCCACCAGGAAAGCGCGCTGAGGCTCGCCGAATGGCTGGAGGGCGAGGGCGACGTGGCGCGCGTGCTGCACCCCGCACTGCCGTCCTTCCCCGGCCACGATCTCTGGAAGCGCGACTTCAAGGGGGCGAGCGGCATCTTCTCGATCGTGCTCGACGGCAAGGACCCGGAGCGTTTCCGGGCGAAGGCGCATGCCTTCCTCGATGCGCTCGCCTTCTTCGGCCTCGG
>CAMPIK010000227.1 GCA_946886325.1 uncultured Shinella sp. | reverse complement strand
TGGTCGGCACGCCGCCCATGTTGTAGTGCACGGTCGGCAGGACCGGGATCGGCTCGCGCGTCACATCGACGCCGGCGAAGATCTTGGCGCTCTCGGAAATGCCCGGCAGGCGCTCGTGCAGCACGGCCGGATCGAGATGGTCGAGATGCAGGAAGATGTGGTCCTTGTTCTTGCCGACGCCGCGGCCCTCGCGGATTTCCATCGTCATGCAGCGCGAAACGACGTCGCGGGAGGCCAGATCCTTGGCAGACGGCGCATAGCGCTCCATGAAGCGCTCGCCCTCGGAATTGACGAGATAGCCGCCTTCGCCACGCGCGCCCTCGGTGATGAGGCAGCCGGCGCCGTAGATGCCGGTCGGGTGGAACTGGACGAATTCCATGTCCTGCAGTGGCAGGCCGGCGCGCGCGATCATGCCGCCGCCGTCGCCCGTGCAGGTGTGCGCCGAGGTGGCGGAGAAATAGGCGCGGCCGTAGCCGCCGGTCGCCAGCACCACCATCTTGGCGGCGAAGCGGTGGATCGTGCCGTCGTCGAGGTTCCAGGCGACGACGCCGGTGCAGCGGCCGTCGGCCGACATGATCAGGTCGATCGCGAAATACTCGATGAAGAACTCGGCGTTGTGCTTGAGCGACTGGCCGTAGAGCGTGTGCAGGATGGCATGGCCGGTGCGGTCGGCGGCGGCACAGGTGCGCTGCACCGGCGGGCCTTCGCCGTAGTTCTGCATATGGCCGCCGAAGGGGCGCTGGTAGATCTTGCCTTCCTCGTTGCGCGAGAAGGGCACGCCGTAATGCTCGAGCTCATAGACCGCCTTCGGCGCTTCCATGGCGAGATACTGCATGGCGTCGACGTCGCCGAGCCAGTCGGAGCCCTTGACGGTGTCGTAGAGGTGCCACTGCCAGCTGTCGGGCGTCATGTTCTGCAGCGAGGCGGCGATGCCGCCCTGGGCTGCGACCGTGTGCGAGCGCGTCGGGAAGACCTTGGTGATGCAGGCGGTTTTCAGCCCCTGTTCGGCCATGCCGAGCGTCGCGCGAAGGCCGGCACCGCCGGCGCCGACGACGATCACGTCGAAGGAATGATCGACATACTGGTAAGCCTTGCCGTTCTGGGCCGGTGAGGAAGTCGCTGCCATATCGGTTATCCTGCGAACGCGATCTTCAGCACGGCGAAAAGACAGAGCCCGCCGACGAGAATCGCAAAGAACGTATTGAGCATGAGGAGCGCGATCTTCGTGCCCTCGGCGTGAACGTAGTCCTCGATGATGACCTGCATGCCGAGCTTCATGTGCACGAGCGCCGAGATGACGACGAGGCTCATCACGACCGCGACGATCGGGTTCGACAGGGCGGCCGTCACTTCGGCGTAGGAGGCGCCGTTGTAGAGGACGAGGAAGCCGACGAAGAAGAGAAGCAGCGGCACGTTGGCGACGGCCGTCAGGCGCTGGCGCCAGAAGTGCTCCGTGCCGTCCTTCGCCGAGCCGAGACCGCGGACCTTGCCGAGGGGGGTGCGCATATCCATGACGTCTATCTCCCTCAGCGTGCCACGTAGCCGACGATCCAGATCAGGATCGTCAAGGCGACGGAGGCGAACGGCGTGGCGATTGCAAGTTTCGTCGAGAATTCCTTCTCGTAGCCGTGCCCCATGTCCCACATGAAGTGGCGAAGCCCGCCCAGCATGTGTTGAACCAGCGCCCAGGTGTAGCCGAAGAGGACCAGCCGGCCGATCAGCGTGCCGAAGAACCAGCTGACCCATTCGAAATAGGCCTCGCCGGAGGCAGCCGCGATCAGCCACCAGGCAACGAGCAGCGTGCCGAAGTAGAGCGCGCCCCCGGTAATGCGGTGCACGATCGACATGACCATCGTGGGAATAGGCTTGTAGACTTGAAGATGCGGCGAGAGCGGCCGGCTTTTCGTGACGTTCGTCATCTGTGCCTCACACTCCGGGAAGCGTCATAAACTGGACGAAATTTCTCCGGAATTGCAGAATGTTGTGCGGATGCAGTGATTGCGACGTTTAATCACCGGAACGCGGTACGACAAGCCTCATTGCACTGCAAAATCGATTTAAGGCCGAGAGGTTTTTCGGGCGATGTGCCGCACCCCGTCCCGCACGCGTTAACGATTGTGGCAAATTCGGCGACGCCCAAGGGTGACTTTTGCCCATTCCTGCGCCAGATTAGGGTTAAGGAACAGTAAACGCGTCTTCCGGGAGCCTTGCGTCATGTCCATGTATCCGCGTCCGCATGCGACCAAAGTGCTAACGATCGGCCTTGCGGCCAGCCTGATTCTCGTGACTGCCGCCGTTGCCGGAAACGGCCGGGATCGCCACAAGCACCGGCATCATCGCGATCACGATCGCGGCTTTTCCAGCATCGACAGCCGGCTACCGACCCATGTCCGCGGCATCGGAACCTATGTCGGCGGGTTCTCTGCAGTCCGCGACAAGGGCAACGGCATCTATTTCTACATCGAGGGATCGAAAGCGGACGGTCCGGTCGAGCTTGCGCCGGTCGCCAAGATCATCGATGTCTCGGATCAGCCGGCCGGCAATGCCTGCTCCTGGGAAGCCGGCGTCTGCGTGATCCGGCCCTGACGGGCCAGCCGTCACTCTTTGTCCATGTCAGCCGCCCGGCAGGAATCGCCAGACCGTGGTGCGCTTGACCTCGCTGTCCTCCAGAGCCCGCGTCACCGGCACCTCGTAACTCGCAAGCATCTGCATCCGCTCCCGCGGGCAATAGCTGCGGCCGGGATCTCCGACGAGAACCGTCACGCCGCGCCGCGCCAGGTCGGCAAACCACGGGACGAGCCGGGCGGCAAATCCGCTGTCGTAGAAGACGTCGCCGGCGAGGACGACATC
Source organism: uncultured Shinella sp. (assembly GCA_946886325.1). The sequence goes on along the minus strand of CAMPIK010000227.1, from coordinate 2,343 downwards.
CCAGTCGCCATCACGGCCGATCATGTCCTCGCCCGTGAATTCGACTGTCGCGTCGTTGAGCGCCGCATTGATCCGCACCGCGGTGCCAGCCCACGGATCGATATCGGCAGCGGTCACATGGCCGGCGCCGGCGATCGCCGCGGCGATGGCGACAAGTCCGGATCCGCTGGCGAAATCGAGCACGCGCTTGCCCGCAACACAGCCGGGATTGTCGAGCACGTGGCGGGCAAGGCCCTGTCCGCCGGCCCAGGCGAAGGCCCAGAAGGGCGGTGGCAGGCCGATCGCCTCAAGCTCCTCTTCCGTCTTCAACCAGAGATCATGCGCCTCGGAGGCCAGATGCAGCCGGATCTCCGGCACATGCGGCGGCGCCAGCACCGTCGTGTTGGCACGGATGAAGGTCTCGGGGTCGGTCTTCACCGAAGGCTGTCAGTTCGGCGGGTTGTCGAGCCCGCCCATGCGGCAGACCTCGAGCCATTCGTCATCGGTCACCGGCTGGACGGAGAGACGCATCGAGGTGACGAGCGACATCTTGGCGAGCTTCGGGTTTGCCTTGATGTCTTTCAGCGTCACCGGCTTCGGCATGTCGCAGACCGCGCGAATGTCGACGCAGTCCCAGCGCGGGTCCTCGCCGGCCGTCGAATCGGGATGCGACAGCGCGCAGACCTCCGTGATGCCGACGATCTCAAGCCCGTCATTGGAGTGGTAGAAGAAGCCCTTGTCGCCGATCTGCATCGCCCGCATGTTGTTGCGCGCCAGATAGTTGCGCACGCCGGTCCATTCCGTGCCCTTTTCGCCGGCATCCTTCTGCTGCTGCCAGGACCAGGCCGCGGGTTCGGACTTGTAGAGCCAATGCGCCATGCTCAGGCCTCCGGATTGTTGAAGACCCAGTTCCAGGCCTTCACCTCGACCGTCTCGAAGAGACCGGCCTTCGCATAGGGGTCGTTCTCCGCCATGGTCCGCGCCTCTTCGATCGTCTCGGCCTTGACGACGACGAGGCTGCCGTTCGGCTTGCCGTCGGCATCGAGGAACGGCCCGGCAAAAGCCAGCTTGCCGGCCTCGTTCAGCCCCTTCAGATAATCGACATGTTCCGGCCGCGTGTCGAGGCGCACTTGCAGGGCGCCGGCTTTGTCCGTGCAGAGAAAGGCAAACAGCATCTTCAAAATCCTCTTCTTTCTGAATTCCCGGTTTATTCCTGGGTGATCGGGCGCGACATCAGCCGGCCGAGCGCCGAGCGGACGTCGAGACGGCCGTCGATGATCGCGGCGACGGCATCGGTGATCGGCATATCGACGGCAAGGCGTGCGGCGACTGAAGATGCGACGCTGGCGGCGAAGGCGCCCTCGACGAGGTCGCCCGCCCAGCCTTCGGCATGGCCGGTGCGGCCAAGTTCGATGCCGAATCGGAGATTGCGCGACTGGTGGCTCGTGCCGGTCAGGACGAGATCGCCTAGGCCGGAGAGGCCCATGACGGTTGACGCGTCGCCGCCGTGGGCCGCCACGAAGCGCGACATTTCTGCGAGGCCGCGGGCGATCAGCGCGGCGCGTGCCGAATCGCCGAGCCCGGCGCCCTCGACGATGCCGCAGGCGATCGCCAGAACGTTCTTCAGCGCCCCGCCGAGCTGGACGCCAATGCGGTCGGCGGAGGGATAGAGACGGAAGGTCGGGCCGGACAGCGCATGGGCGAGCTTTGCCGCAACCTCCATCGTCTCGGCCGCCGCAACCATCGCGGTCGGCAGACCCCTGGCGATGTCGGCGGCAAAGCCCGGACCGGAGAGGACCGCAACGGTCTGCCGCGGAAGCTCTTCGGCGACGACCTCCGTCAACAGCCGGCCGCTCGCCTTTTCCATGCCCTTGGCGCAGACGACGACAGCGGCGCCGGGCGCAAGCCGGCCGGCAAGCTCCTCGGCCGCCGTGCGCTGTGCCTGCGAGGGCATGGCGAAGAGCACGATCGACGCACCAGCAAGGCAGGCCGGGTCGGCGTCGACGCCGAGCGTCGGGGGAAGCAAAATGCCGGGAAGGGCGCGCTCGTGCATGCGCTGGATGCGGATCGCTTCGGCGACTTCGGGCCGCCGTGCCACCAGGACCACGTCGGCCTCACCCTTGGCGGCGACGACCGAGGCCAGCGCAGTGCCGAAGGCGCCGGAGCCGACGACGACGATGCGATCCCCGGCGCTCATGCCTTCGCTCCCCGCTTGCCGGAGCCGAGCAGCGTCGCTGCCTTTTCGTCCAGCGGCCAGCGCGAGCGCGGGGAGACCGTCAGCGGGTCGGGCGCGCGGCCGGTTGCCAGCCGTTCCAGACCCGCCCAGGCGATCATCGCGGCAGTGTCGGTGCAAAGCGCATGGGG
>CAMPIK010000226.1 GCA_946886325.1 uncultured Shinella sp. | reverse complement strand
GACGAGCGGCGCCCGCCCGCCGGCGGCCGCGACCCGGCCGATCATCTCGGCGACGGCGCCGTGATAGGGGCGGTGGAAGGTGTCGAGCCGGTGGTTCCATTCCTCCTCTGTGATCGGATGATTGCCCGGAACGATGGCGCCGTCGGAGATCTTCATCACCAGTGTCGGGTCGTCCTCGCCGCGGTTCGGATCGATCAGCAGCCGCGAGAACCGGCTCATCACCGCCGGCACGCCGAGCCGTTTCGCAAGGCCGCGCGTCAGCCCCTCGATGCCGATGTCATAGGCGATATGGCGCTCGAAGGCGCCGGGCGGAAGCCCGAGCCGGCCGTAGCGCTGCGGCAGCCGGTTCGTGGCATGGTCGGCCAGGAGCACCAGGCCCTTGCTCGCATCGCCGTCGATTGCCTCGAAGGCTGCGTCGTCCGCGTCTGTCATCGTTTCCCCGTAGTTTTCCTGTCACAGTCAGATGGCATGCAGAAAGAGGGACGGCAAGCACGGGCGTTTCGGCGCGATACTGTTGCGTCTTTCCCAGCGGCTGCAAACCGCCTCGGCGCGTTGACATTGACGCCATGCCGTCGCAAGAAAGCGCGTGACCAAATCAACGGAGTTCCATCGGAAGCCGTGCCAGCATATTTCCACATTATCGCCCGGGCGGTCGGCAGGCTGGTTCCAGCCGGCGTGTTCTCCGTCGCGTCCATCGCCTTCTTTTCCATACCAGATACCGCCCATGCCGATTTTAGGGTGTGCAACGGCACGCAGAACCTTGTCGGCGTCGCGATCGGCTATCGCGCGAAGGAAGGCTGGATCACCGAAGGCTGGTGGCAGGTGCCTGCGACGACCTGCGCCACGCTGATCGAGGGCGAGCTCCAGTCGCGCTACTATTATCTCTACGCAGAAGACGCCGCGCGCGGCGGCCGATGGACCGGCGAAGTCAACATGTGCGTCGCCGAGAACGAGTTCAAGATCACCGGCGTCGAGGATTGTTTCGCGCGCGGGTTCCAGCGCATGGGCTTCAAGGAATATGACACGGGCCGTCAGGGAAGCTGGATGGTTCAGCTTTCCGACACCCCAGGAGCGCAAGAAAGCCAAAATTGATGAAGCGGAACAGAAAAGTCAAAATCCTCGCCACGCTCGGACCGGCTTCTGCCGAGGAAGAGATGATCCAGAAGCTGCACGAGGCGGGGGCTGATCTGTTCCGGATCAACATGAGCCACGCCAGCCACGATGTGATGCGCACGCTGATCAGCCGCATCCGCGCCGTGGAGGCCCGCTGCGGCCGGCCGATCGGCATTCTCGCCGACCTTCAGGGGCCGAAGCTGCGCGTCGGCAAGTTTGCCAATGGTTCCGTCGAACTCACCCCCGGCCAGACCTTCACGCTCGACAACAAGGATACGCCCGGCGACGACAAGCGCGTCTTCCTTCCGCATCCGGAAATTCTGGAATCGGTCCAGCCGGGCCATCGGCTGCTGATCGACGACGGCAAGCTGCACCTGCGCGCGGAAAAGTGCGACGGCAAGTCGATCGTCTGCACGGTCGTCTCCGGCACGAAGATCTCGGACCGCAAGGGCGTCAGCCTGCCCGATACGCTTCTCGGCGTCGGCGCGCTGACGGAGAAGGACCGCGTCGATCTCGACGCCGTTCTCGCCACCGGCAGCGTCGACTGGGTGGCGCTTTCCTTCATCCAGCGGCCGGAGGATCTGGCCGAGGTGCGCAAGGTTTCGCGTGGTCGCGTCGGCCTGATGTCGAAGATCGAAAAGCCGCAGGCGATCGAGCGGATCGACGAGATCATCGAACTGTCTGATGCCCTGATGGTTGCCCGCGGCGATCTCGGCGTGGAAATGCCGCTCGAGGCCGTTCCCGGCCTGCAGAAGCAGTTGATCCGCGCTTGTCGGCGTGCGGGCAAGCCGGTTGTCGTCGCGACCCAGATGCTGGAATCGATGATCTCTGCGCCGGTGCCGACGCGCGCCGAAGTCTCCGACGTCGCGACCGCCGTCTTCGAGGGTGCCGACGCCATCATGCTCTCGGCCGAATCGGCCTCCGGCGACTATCCGGTCGAGGCCGTATCGACCATGGCGTCGATTGCCAGCAAGATCGAGCGCGACCCGCACTATCCGGGCATCATCTATGCCCAGCGCACGCCGCCGGAAGCGACGGGCGCCGATGCGATCTCGCTTGCCGCGCGCCAGATCGCCGAAACGCTGAAGCTGTCGGCCATCGTCTGCTACACGTCGTCAGGCACGACGGGCCTTCGTGCCGCGCGCGAGCGGCCGGAAGTGCCGATCCTGGCGCTCTCGCCGATCATCGAGACGGCGCGGCGGCTTTCGGTCGTCTGGGGCCTGCACTGCGTCGTCACCGGCGACGCGACCGACCTTGACGACATGGTGAACCGCGGCTGCCGGATCGCCGTCAACGAGGGCTTCGGCAAGCCGGGCGATCGCATCATCGTCTCGGCCGGCGTTCCGCTCGGCACGCCGGGTGCGACCAACATGCTGCGCATCGCCTATATCGGCGCAGACGGCGCAAGCGGCGTCTGAGCGCGCCACCTATCGCGAATTGTCATCTGCAAGGCGGGCTTCGGCCCGCCTTGCCTCGTTCTGGAGGTCGCGATCCCGGCCGGCGATCTTCTCGATGGCCGAAATCGCGAGATCGTTGACCACATAGTCGGGCTTGTGACCGAGATTGTGGATCCAGACCAGTTCGGAGCCGGCAATGTCGCGCGCAAGCCCCTTCGAGTGAATCTCCTCCGCCACCACGCCGTCCTCATCGCCGGTGACGATCACGGTCGGCGCCGTGATTTCGCTGTAGCGCGGCTGCATGCGCGCGGCATAGGCGTTGAGGTTCGCCACATCCGTCGCATTGGCGCGGAAGGCGGCGGGGCGCAGCACGAGCGCCGGCCCGGTCTTCTCAAGGTAGTCGTCGGGTCGGGGATTGGGCGAGAACACGAAACGCGTGCCGGCATCGATCCGGGCAAGGCCGGCGGGAAGCGCCACGACCCGTGAAAACAGCCAGCCGACATAGGGTGCCTTGGCGATGTCGTAGTACCAGTCGACGCCGCCTGGCCAGGGATGCGTCGCCGGTGCAAGCAGCAGCAGCCCGGCGGTCTTTTCGGGATGGAGCACGGCGAAGCTTGCCGCAATGGCCCCGCCGAAGGAGTGGCCGACGATGATCGCGCTGCCGATGCCGCGTTTCTCCATCAGCGTCGCAATGGCGTTTGCCTGGCCGTCGGGAAAGTCGTTCTCCGCACCGCCGCGCTCGGAATAGCCGTGGCCCGGCCGGTCGACGAACAGCAGGTCGGCCCGGCCTTCGAGCTTGCCGCGAAACGCATTCATCTGGTCCCGCAGGTTTCCGCTCGCGCCGTGAATGAAGACGATCGGCGGAAGATCGGCCGCCGTCCCGGCCTTCACCAGCACGCTGTTCATCCGATAGCCGCCGACATCGGTCAGGTCGCCGATCCGGGGGAAAGTCTGCTCGATCGCGGCGGATTTATAGGCGCTGTAGGCATAGCCGGCCAGAATCGCGATCAGGACGAGCGCGGCCGATCCGATCAGCATGGTTCGAAGAATGAGCAAGGATGGGAACTCTCGGCAAGAAGGGACGACAGAGGCATGCCCATCCTACGCGAAATCGGCGCGTCTGGTTTCGTCGCTCTTGCGCTCAGGTGCGTTGGCCCGCGAGTTTTTCCACCAGGTCGCCATATTCCTTCTGGGCGCGGCGCTCGGACGGGTAGATCTCGAGGAAGCGCTGCCAGGCTTCCATTGCCGATTCGTCCCGGCCGGTCGTGCTCAGGATCGCCGCCATGCCGGCGATCGCGCCGAAATGCCGGGGTTCGAGTTCCAGCACGGCATTGATGTCGGACATCGACTTGCGGAAATTGCCCATCTTGAAATGCAGCGTCGCGCGCCGGTTCCAGCCTTCCACATAATCAGGACGCAGCGTCACGATCTCGTCGAGATAGTCGAGCGCGGTCGTGTTCTTGTCTTCCGTCATCGCCTTGTCGGCCCACTGGATCAGGAGATTGACCGTCGCACTGCCGGAATCCTGCCATTCCAGCCGGATGCGGTTGGAAATCTCCTTCGCGGCGCCTTCCTCGCTCGTCCGTTTAAGGTCGGCGAAGAGATCGTCCAGCCGTTCGGCCTGGGTGGCGGGGATCGTCTGCTCGGCAGACGCGGTCTCGGCCTCCTGCGCAAGGGCAGACGACGCGGGCGCGAAGGCGAGAAGAGCGAGGGGGAGGGCTATGAACGTGAATCGGCGCATGGCAGTCATGGTAGACTGCCTGCGCCGAAGTTCAAATCACGAATTTTGGATCACAAGGTGATCCCGCAACAATCAGCCCTGGCGAGCCTTGAAGCGCGGGTTCTGCTTGTTGATGATGTAGATGCGGCCCTTGCGGCGCACCAGGCGGTTTTCGCGGTGGCGGGCCTTGAGCGACTTGAGCGAATTCTTGATCTTCATTTTTCTGATCCGCGATGCTTGCTGGGCAAAGTCTCTTCGCCCGGAATTTCCTCAATTAAAAACGCGCCGTTTCGGGCGCGCTCAGGTTGGCAGGCATGTACCCCTTCGTTTTCGCGCTGTCAACCGTTCGGGCGGGGTTTTGCACGGGGTCCGCTCAGCGCAAGCGCGTGACGTGGCCCATCTTTCGCCCGGGGCGGGCCTCGGCCTTGCCATAGAGGTGGACCAGCACATCGGGCTGTGCCAGCCAGGCCGGCACGTCGGCCATGTCGTCGCCGACGATGTTCTGCATCACGCAATCGGAATGCCGGCGCGTATCGCCGAGCGTCAGCCCGGCGACGGCGCGTATATGCTGCTCGAACTGCGAGATCACGCAGGCCGCTTCCGTCCAGTGGCCGGAATTGTGCACGCGCGGCGCGATCTCGTTGACGAGCAGGCTGCCATCAGGGAGCACGAAGAACTCGACCCCGATGACGCCGACATAGTCGAGGCTGTCGAGGATCGCGCGCGCCGCCCGGCGCGCCTGGTCGGCCGTCGTCTCGCCGATCCCGGCCGGTACGGTCGAGGTGTGCAGGATGCCGTCCTTGTGGACGTTTTCCGCCGCATCGAAGCAGATGGTGGCGCCATCCCTGCCGCGCGCGGCGATGATGGAGATTTCCCGTTCGAAGGGGACGAAGCTTTCGAGGATCAGCGGCACGCCGCCGAGCGCGTCGAAGGTTCCGGCCCGGTCCTCCGCCGGCGAGCGGAACAGGCGCTGCCCCTTGCCGTCATAGCCCATGCGCCGGGTCTTCAGT
>CAMPIK010000225.1 GCA_946886325.1 uncultured Shinella sp. | reverse complement strand
GGGCACTATCCGCGCCATGCCAAGGTCTACCGCAACTTCGCCGCCGAATTCGACCGGCTGCAACAGGAACGCATCGCCGCCTTCCGCGAATATGTCGAGGACGTGCGCACCGGCGCCTATCCGCAAAGAATGCACCAGGTCGGCATCGAGCCGGCGGAACTGGACGCATTCTTCGACCGCATGGAGCGGGCCTGAGCCTCACCCGCGCCGGATGAACATCTCCGCATTGGCCCGAACATCCTTGCGGATGTAGCCCATGACGCTGCGGATGCGGGGAACGTCGCGCATGTCGCGGTGGCAGACGAGCCAGTAGCTGCGCCGGAGTTCGACGATCTTCGGCAGCACGATGCGAAGTTCCGGATAACGCGCTGCGATGAAGTTCGGCAACACGCAAAGGCCGAGCCCGTTTCGCGTGGCGGTGAGCTGCGCGAAGATGCTTGAGCTCTGGAAGGCCGCCTTGATGCCGCGATGCACGTCGCCGAGATAGTCGAGGCCGGGCGCGAAGATCATGTCCTCGATATAGCCGATGAAGGGATGGTCGAGCAGGTCTTCGCGTGTCGCAATCGGCGTGTGGTCATCGAGATAGGATGTCGCGCCGTAGACGTGCAGGCTGTAGTCGGAAATCTTCTCGGAGAAATAGGGACCGGCCTTGGGCGGATCGAGCGCCACCGCGACGTCCGCCTCCTTGCGCGACAGCGACATGATCTGCTGGATCGTGACCAGTTCCAGCGAGATCGCGGGGTGATGTTCGACGAAAGTATGAAGCCGCTCCGTGAAGAAGAAATTCGAAAATCCCTCCGGTGCGCTGAGCCTGACGACGCCCCTTTGCGAGGTTGCGCCGGAGGAGATATCGGCCTGCAGGCGCTCCGTCTCGCTCTCGATCCGCTCCGCCGTCTCGACGAAACGCTGGCCGACATGGGTGAGCACGTAACCGCGCGCATTGCGCTCGAAGAGCTTGACCTTCATGGAAAATTCGAGCCGGTCGATGCGCCGCGAGACGGTGGCATGGCTCGTGCGCAACTGCCGCGCCGCCGTCGACAGTTGCCCTGTGCGCGCGACGGCCAGAAAGAATTGCAGGTCGTCCCACGTGAACTGAGAATGCGTCGTCATCGGCCCATCTGTTCAAAAATGAACAGCTCCTGTTCGCAAATAGAGGGGCTGCGACCCTTGTGTCAATGGACGAATTCCGGGAACGTGGGCTTCGGACCGGTGGCTTTGAGGAGAGCGACCGGACAAATCTGAACAGATTCGCACTCTGTCATCTCTGGGAGGAGAAATTCATGCGCAATAAACTGATCGCATCCATGGCGGTGCTTCTGGCCAGCTCGACGTCTGCTTATGCCGACGCGTCGGACAATGTCGTCAAGATCGGCATCCTGAACGACCAGTCGGGCGTCTATGCAAACTTCGGCGGCAAATATTCCTTCGAGGCCGCCAAGATGGCGGTCGAGGATTTCGGCGGCAAGGTGCTTGATGTGCCGGTCGAGGTCGTGACGGCCGACCACCAGAACAAGCCCGACGTCGCCTCCAACATCGCCCGCCAGTGGTACGACACCGAGCAGGTCGATTCGATCATGGAACTGACGACCTCGTCGGTGGCGCTTGCAGTTCAGGCGATCTCCAAGGAAAAGAAGAAGATCGACATCGTCACGGGTGCCGCGACGACCGAACTGACGGGCGCGCAGTGCAGCCCCTATGGCTTCCATTGGGCCTACGACACCTATTCGCTCGCAGTCGGCACCGGCGGCGCGCTCGTCAAGGAAGGCGGCGACAGCTGGTACTTCCTGACCGCCGACTATGCCTTCGGCTATTCGCTGGAAGAGAACACCGGCAACTTCGTCAAGGAGAATGGCGGCACCGTCGTCGGTTCCGTGCGCCATCCGCTGGCAACGACCGATTATTCCTCCTTCCTGCTGCAGGCGCAGTCGTCAGGCGCGAAGGTGATCGGCCTTGCCAATGCCGGTCTCGACACGGCGAACGCCATCAAGCAGGCGGCGGAATTCGGCATCGTCGCCGGTGGCCAGCGTCTTGCGGCCCTGCTCTTCACGCTCGCCGAGGTCAACGGCCTCGGGCTCGAGGCCGCACAGGGCCTGACGCTGACGGAAGGCTTCTACTGGAACCGCACGCCGGAAACGGCCGAGTTCGGCAAGCGCTTCTTCGACCGCACGGGCGCCATGCCGAACATGGTGCATGCTGGCACCTATTCCGCCGTGACCCAGTATCTGAAGGCGATCGAAAAGGCCGGCACCGACGAGACGGAAGCCGTCGCCAAGGCACTGCATGAAATGCCTGTGAACGACGTCTTCGCCGAGAACGGCAAGGTCGGCGCCAACGGCCGCATGATCCACGACATGTACCTGATGGAAGTCAAGAAGCCGGGCGACAGCGACATTGCCTGGGACTACTACAACGTGCTGGCCACGATCCCCGGCGATCAGGCCTTCATCGACCCGGCGAAGAGCGGCTGCGAACTGGCCGCGCAGTAGGCGCGGGCGGTTCACGGTCATGACGCTCGCCATGGTCAAGAGCAACGAGGAGCCGCGGGTGGTCTTGTCCGCCCGCGGCCTCACGAAGAGTTTCGGCGCCTTTCTGGCCGTCAACAACGTCGATCTCGACGTGCACCACGCGCGGGTGCATGCGCTGATCGGCCCGAACGGCGCCGGCAAGACGACCGTCTTCAATCTTCTGACGAAATTCCTGACGCCGACGAGCGGCACGATCGGCCTGCTCGGAACGGATATCACCGGCATGTCGCCGGACAGGGTCGCCCGCATGGGGCTGGTGCGGTCCTTCCAGATATCGGCGGTCTTCCCGCATCTGACCGTGCTCGACAATGTGCGCGTCGCGCTGCAGCGGCCGAACGGGCTCGCCACGCAATTCTGGAAGCCGCTTTCGGCGCTCGACCGCCTGAACGGGCGGGCTGACGAACTGATCGCAACCGTCGGCCTTGCCGACGAACGCAATTCGGTGGCCGCCGATCTCTCCTATGGCCGCAAGCGCGTGCTGGAGATCGCGACGACGCTGGCGCTCGATCCGAAGGTCCTGCTGCTCGACGAGCCGATGGCCGGCATGGGCGGCGAGGACGTGGCGGTCGTGGCGAAGATCATCCGCAACGTCGCGCGCGATCGCGCCGTGCTGATGGTGGAGCACAATCTCAAGGTCGTCGCCGACATCTGCGACCATGTCACCGTTCTCCAGCGCGGCGAGATCCTGGCCGAGGGAGACTACCAGACGGTGAGCGATGATCCGCGCGTGCGGGCCGCCTATATGGGCACGGAGGAGGCCTGATATGGGAGCACTGCTCGAAGTCAGCAATCTGAATGCCTGGTACGGCGAAAGCCATGTGCTGCACGGTGTCGACATGACGGTCGGCGAGGGCGAGATGATCACCATTCTCGGCCGCAACGGCGTCGGCAAGACGACGACGCTGCGCACGATCATGGGCATCATCCGAGAACGCAAGGGCGAGATCCGCTTCGGCGGGCGCGACATGCTGGGCGTCCCGCTGCACCGCACGGCCCATGCGGGCATCGGCTTCGTGCCGGAGGAGCGCGGCATCTTCGCGACGCTGACGGTGGAGGAAAACCTGATGCTGCCGCCGGTGGTCGCCGAAGGCGGCATGCCGCTCAACGAGATCTATGAGCTCTTTCCCAATCTGGAAGAGCGCCGGACAAGCCCCGGGACCAAGCTTTCGGGCGGCGAGCAGCAGATGCTTGCCATGGCCCGCATCCTGCGCACCGGCGTCCGCATGCTGATCCTCGACGAGCCGACGGAGGGCTTGGCACCCGTCATCGTGCAGCGGATCGGCGAGGTGCTGAAGAAGCTGAAGGCGCGCGGCATGACCGTTCTGCTCGTCGAACAGAACTTCCGCTTCGCCAGCAAGATTGCCGACCGCTTCTATCTGATGGACCACGGCAAGATGGTCGCCGATTTCCCGGTTTCCGAACTGCCGAACCGGATGGGCATGTTGCACAAGGTGCTGGGGGTATGATGCCATGACGCTGATTTTCGGCATTCCCATCCAGGCCTTTCTCGGCCAATTGCTGATCGGGCTCATCAACGGCTCGTTCTATGCGCTGCTCAGCCTCGGCCTTGCGGTCATCTTCGGCCTGCTGCGCGTCATCAATTTCGCCCATGGCGCGCAATACATGCTGGGCGCCTTCGCGGCCCTGCTGCTCCTGCAATATGTCGGCATCAACTACTGGGCAGCCCTGGTGCTGGCGCCGTTGATCGTCGGCGCCCTCGGGGCGCTGGTCGAGCGCACGATGCTGAGCAGGCTCTATGATCTCGATCCGCTCTACGGACTGCTCTTCACCTTCGGCCTCGCGCTGACGCTGGAAGGCACGTTCCGCTATTTCTATGGCGCGGCCGGCCAGCCCTATTCCGTGCCGCCGTCGCTCGGAGGTGGCACCAATCTCGGCTTCATGTTCCTGCCGAACTATCGCGGCTGGGTCGTCGTCGTCTCGCTCGTCGCCTGCATCGGGACATGGCTCCTGATCGAGAAGACGAAGCTTGGCGCCTATCTGCGTGCCGCGACGGAAAACCCCGTTCTCGTGCAGGCCTTCGGCGTCAACGTGCCGTTGCTCCTGACGCTCACCTATGCGCTCGGCGCCGGGCTTGCGGCCTTCGCCGGCGTGCTGGCGGCGCCGATCTACCAGGTCTCGCCGCTGATGGGCACGAACCTCATCATCGTCGTCTTCGCGGTGGTCGTGGTCGGCGGCATGGGCTCGATCCTCGGCGCGATCATCACCGGCTACATGCTCGGCATCGCGGAAGGTCTGACCAAGGTCTTCTATCCGGAAGCCTCCAACATCGTGATCTTCGTGATCATGGCCATCGTGCTGCTGTTGCGGCCCGCCGGTCTCTTCGGGAAGGATGCGTGACATGGCGGATATCGCAGACGTGACGACAACGCCGGACGGGGCCGAGACGAAAAACGGGATGGCCGGCGCCGTGCAGATCGGGTTTCTTGCGGTCGGGCTCATCCTGCTCGTCGTCGCGCCGATGTTCCTCTATCCCGTCTTCCTGATGAAGCTGCTCTGCTTCGCGCTCTTCGCCTGCGCCTTCAACCTGCTGCTCGGCTATACCGGGCTCCTGTCCTTCGGGCACGCGGCCTTCTTTGGCGGTGCGGCCTATTTCACCGCCCATGCGGTCAAGGAGTGGGGCTGGACGCCGGAGCTGGGCGTGCTGCTCGGCGTCTTCGGCGCCGCCGTGCTCGGCCTCGTCATCGGCTTCTTCGCCATTCGCCGGCAGGGCATCTATTTCGC
>CAMPIK010000224.1 GCA_946886325.1 uncultured Shinella sp. | reverse complement strand
GATGCGTCGATCGCGGGCGCCTGTGCGAGTGCCGAGAGCTTTTCGGCGATGCTGGAACATGCGGCATCTACGCATTCCGGGAAGACGCTCGTCGTCCGGACCCATCCGGCTGCCGGCGACAGAAGTCTCCTACGGCAGGCGGCCATCCGTCTCGGCATCGATATCGTCGTGCCCGCGCGAATGAATCCCTGGCCGCTGCTGGAGGATGCCGACTGCATCTATACGGTCTCGAGCCAGCTCGGTTTCGAGGCGCTGATGGCGGGCAAGGTCGTGCATTGTTTCGGCGTGACCTATTATTCCGGCCGCGGCCTGACCGTTGATCACATCGCCGCGCCGCGTCCACGCCGGCCCTCCGATCTGGCCTCCGTCTTCCACCGCGCCTATATCGATTATTCCAGCTATCTCGACCTTCACGACCGCACGCCATGCTCGATCGAAAAGGTGCTGGAGCAGATGCTGACGGTGCGCGACCAGCGCCATCGGCTGGAGGGTAGGGTCCACACCGGTGCGATGTCGCCCTGGAAGCGCAAGGCGATGGCGCCCTTCCTGGTCGGGCTGGGCGGTCCTCCGGTCCATCACCGCACTGTAGATGCTGCCGTCGAGGCGGCGAAACACGACGATGGCGCCGTTGCACTATGGGGGTCGGACAAGCCGCTGCCAGACGATGTGGAGGCTTTCCGCATCGAGGATGGATTCATTCGGTCGAAGGGTCTGGGCGTCGCCCTGACAATGCCGTCATCCGTCGCCTTCGACGATGACCATGTCTACTACGACGCGCGGGGCGAGAGCCGGCTAGAGGCGCTGATTTCGACGATCGAGCCGGACGAGGCGCTCCGGCAGCGCTCCCGCGATTTGATCCGTATGCTCGTCAGCCGGGGCGTCTCGAAATACAATGTCGGGACGGCAGCCGATCTGCCGCAGTGCCGGCCGGGACAGCTTCGAATTCTCGTTCCGGGGCAGGTCGAAAAGGACGCCTCCATCCGGTTCGGCTCGCCGGTCGTCAAGAGCAATTCAGCCCTGGTGGATGCCGTGCGCGTGCTCTTCCCGGAGGCATTCATCGTCTACAAGGAGCATCCCGATGTCGTGTCCGGCATGCGATCGGGCGGCGTGCGTCCGACGTTGGCCGATCTGGTCGTGACGAGCGGCGACATCATGCAATGGATCGCCTGGGCCGACCGGATCGAGACCATGACCTCGCTGACCGGCTTTGAGGCCCTGCTGCGCGACAAGTCCGTCGGGGTTCACGGCATCCCGTTTTATGCCGGTTGGGGGCTGACGGACGACAGGCATGCGATTCCGCGCCGTGTCCGCCGCGTCGATCTCGAAACGCTGGCCGCCGCGGCGTTGATCCGCTATCCGCTCTATGTCCATCCGCTGAGCCGCATGCCGTGTCGCCCCGAGGACCTGATCGACGAGATCGCGTCAAGCGGCGGTGCCACGTCTGGCATGCTGGATCGCATCATCGGCACAGTGAGCGTGAGGATCAACCGCCTCGCGGTCAGGCTGAGGGATCGGCGGTTGACGTAACGTTAGGTACCCAGCATGCGATCAATCCGGCGGCAGGGGCAAAGATGTCACGAAGTCCGGATTTTTCCGATGCGAATTAAGCCTGTTCGACCTCAAAGGTTGCCAATTTGGGTCGATTGTGCAAAGAGCGGAGAAGCTCTGAACCGCAATGCTCCAATAAAAGCCTGTACATCATGCCGACAGATCATGGTTCGACGTCTCCTCCCGGTTCTTCCGTGAATGCTCGCAACGTCGCGCGTGATCGCATGGTTTCTCCGCTGGTCTATCTCAATCTGCGTCGCCGTTTTGCCAGAAAGTTCCCGTCGAAGAGCGCGCCGCGCGTGCTCTTGCTGCAGGGGCCTGTCGGCCCGTTCTTTCGCAAGGCGCAATCCCTGCTCAACGACAACGGTTTCGATGCCTGGCGCGTCTGTTTCAACGCGGGCGACCGGCTGTTTGCGCGCAATGACAAGACGCTGAATTTTTCGGGTACGCCGGACGCCTGGGCGATCTGGTTCGACGAGATGGTGTCCGAACACGGGTTCGACTTCGTCGTCCTGTTCGGTTGCGAGCGCGAGATTCATCGCATCGCGATCGAGCGCTGCAAGGCGAAGGGCATTCCCGTTCTGTGCCTTGAGGAAGGCTATCTGCGTCCCGGTTATGTGACGATGGAGTTCGGCGGCAACAATTGGCGTTCGCCGGTTGCCGGCAGGCTTCCGTCGCCCGAATTCGTTGAGTCGGCGGTTGAACGGCAAAAGGTGGCGTCCTTCCCGTCCTCGTTCGGGGCGATGGCGACCTACGCGTTTCTCTATTTTTCGCTGCGCGGCTTCTTCTCGACGGTCGGCGAGCGCAAGCTCTTCCACAAGCAGAAGCGTGCCCTCGCCTCGGAAGCGTTCTACTGGTTCAAGAACTACTACCGGAAGTTCCTGAATCTCGGCGAGAACTATCGGAATATCGAGCGTCTTCTTGAGCATCACGACAAGCGGTATTTCGTGATTCCGCTCCAGGTGCATGACGACAGCCAGCTTGGCCGTGCCGCGGGGACGTGGAACAACCAGAAGCTCATCCTGAAATCGATCGTGTCCTTTGCGCGAAACGCGCCGCCGAACTTTCAGCTGGTCTTCAAGATCCATCCGATGGAGCGCGGCCACAGCCGGGATGGACAGTTCGTTCGCCAGGTCAGCCTGCTGAACGATGTGGCGGATCGCGTGCACATCCTCGACAGCGGTTCGCTCGGCCTGCTGACGCGGCATGCCGCCGGCATGGTGACGATCAACAGCACGTCGGGCCTTTCGGCGATCTTTCACGGCATTCCGCTGGCGATCATGGGGCAGGCGCTCTACCGCAATCCGGAACTGGGATTCTGCGTCAACAAGGGCATCGATCTCGACGGTTTCTGGACATGGAACAAGGTGGCGCCGCCTGCGCTCAGGAAGAGCTATCTCGCCTGGATCACCGAGGAATGTCTCGAGGTCGGCGATTTCTACGCCAAGGACGGCATGGATCTGGCGTGTGCAGCGCTGCTTGCAAAGCTTGAGGAGCGGCGGGTTTCCGGCGAAACGGGTGCCGACACCACGACGGCGACCATTGTAAAGGCGCCGTTTGCCGAGGTTCGAGGCGAGCGAAAGGCCTGATTTTGCTCGATAGGGATTGTTCCTGCGCGACGGGGTTCGCTGCGGACGCGCATTGGGGTTTGTAAATTGAGAAAAGGCATCATCCTCGCTGGCGGGACCGGATCCCGCCTGTTTCCCATAACGCTTGCCGTATCGAAGCAGTTGATGCCGGTCTACGACAAGCCGATGATCTATTATCCGCTGGCGACCCTCATGCTCGCGGGGATCCGGGACATTCTCGTCATCTCGACGCCGCAGGATACGCCGCTCTTCCAGCGCTTGCTCGGCGATGGCTCGGCCTTCGGCATCAACATCTCCTATGCCGTTCAGGCCCAGCCGAACGGTCTCGCCGAAGCCTTCATCATCGGTGAGGCCTTCATCGGCAACGATCCTGTCACGCTCATCCTCGGCGACAATCTCTACTATGGCGCCAACCTTTCGAAGATGATGCAGGATGCAGGCGCTGAGAATAGCGGTGCGACCGTCTTCGCCTATCATGTGCATGATCCGGAACGTTACGGGGTCGTCGCGTTCGATCCGCAAACTGCGATCGCCACCTCGATCGAGGAAAAGCCGAAGCAGCCGAAGTCGAACTGGGCCGTTACCGGACTCTATTTCTACGACAACGACGTCGTCGAGATCGCGAAGGGCGTCAAGCCTTCCGCACGCGGCGAAATCGAAATCACCGATGTCAACCTGGAATACCTGAGGCGGGGCACCCTGAAGGTTGAACGGCTGGGGCGTGGCTATGCCTGGCTCGACACCGGCACGCATGACAGCCTGCACGAGGCGAGTGCCTTCATTCGCACGATCGAGCACCGGCAGGGCTTCAAGATCTGCTGCCCCGAGGAAATCGCTTTCGACCGCGGATATCTCACGGCCGATGAAGTTCTGGCCCGCGCCGACATGCTCGGCAAGACCGAATATGCCGAATATCTGCGCCGCCGGGTGCGGGAGCCGAATCTATGAGCCTGACCGTCAACCGTCTGGCGATCGACGGCGTGCTTGAGATCGTTCCGCCGAAATTCGGGGACGAGCGCGGGTTCTTTTCGGAGACCTTCAATGCCGGGTCCTTTCAGGCAGCCGGTATCGATCTTCCCTGGGTGCAGGACAACCATTCCTATTCGGCGCCGGTCGGCGTGTTGCGCGGCCTGCATTATCAATTGCCGCCGGTCGCCCAAGACAAGCTGGTGCGTGTCATCCGCGGCCGGATTTTCGACGTCGCCGTCGATATCCGCAAGGGATCGCCGACCTTCGGCCAATGGTGCGCGCTCGAAGTGTCCGCCGCGAAATGGAACCAGATTCTCGTTCCGAAGGGCTTTGCCCATGGCTTCGTGACGCTCGAGCCCGATACGGAAGTGATCTACAAGGTATCGGCGCCCTATTCGAAGGCGCATGATCGTGGCATTCGCTTCGACGATCCGGCGATCGGGATCGATTGGCCGATCGACGGGCTGTCGCTCGTGCTTTCCGACAAGGATCGCGTGGCGCCGCTGCTCGAGGATGCGGACATCACGTTCGTTTTTGGAGACTAGGACATGAAACGGGTGTTGGTTACCGGCGGCGCCGGCTTCATCGGCTCCGCGCTGTGCCGTCATCTGGTGCGTGCCGGCTGGCATGTGGTGAATTTCGACAAGCTG
Organism: uncultured Shinella sp.; assembly: GCA_946886325.1. The sequence continues at coordinate 527 of CAMPIK010000224.1, read as the reverse complement.
ACCTATGCGGGTAACCTCGCCTCGCTCAAGCCGATCGAAAATTCCCCCAACTATCGTTTCGTCCAGGGCGATGTCTGCGACCGTGAGGCTGTTCTCCACCTTATGCAGCAGGAGGATGTCGATGCGGTGATGCATCTGGCGGCCGAAAGTCACGTGGACCGGTCGATCGACGGCCCCGGCGAATTCGTCGAGACGAATGTCGTCGGCACGTTCCGCATGCTGGAGGCCGCGCGCGCCTACCACCAGTCGCTGCCGTCCGACCGCCGCGACAGTTTCCGCTTCCACCACATCTCGACCGATGAGGTCTTCGGCGACCTGCCGTTTGATTCCGGTATCTTCACGGAAGAGACGCCCTACGCGCCGTCGTCGCCCTATTCCGCGTCCAAGGCGGCCTCGGACCATTTCGTGCGTGCGTGGCACGAGACCTATGGTCTTCCGGTCGTGCTGTCGAACTGCTCCAACAATTACGGGCCGTATCATTTCCCCGAGAAGCTCATTCCGCTGGTCATCCTGAATGCGCTTGAGGC
>CAMPIK010000223.1 GCA_946886325.1 uncultured Shinella sp. | reverse complement strand
GGACACGGTCGACGAACTGGCCGCCATGGGGATCTAAGAGCCTCCCTCCCGGGTGCCGGGCCGGTCCGTCGCGACCGGCCCCGCGCTCCGGCAAAGCCACAGGGTGGAGGGCGCGCGCCCGAAACCATCGCCCATGTTGACAGTCGACTGGACAGGCAGCCGCCATGAACATCAAACCGGATGCGGGCCCGGATGCCGGCAACGAGACCCGGCCGCTTCTTTCGCTACGTGGCATCGACATGACGTTCGGCGGCGTCAGGGCGCTGAAGGACGTTTCCTTCGAGGTGATGCCCGGCGAAGTCCATTGCCTGGCCGGCGAGAACGGCTCCGGCAAGAGCACGCTCATCAAGGTGATCACCGGCGTCTACAAGCCGGCATCCGGCGCCGAGATCGTCTTCGACGGCGAGGTAGTCGGCCACATGACACCCGGCATCGCGCAATCCCGCGGCATCCAGGTCATCTGGCAGGATCTCGCGCTCTTCCCTGAAATGAGCGTCGCGGAGAACATCGCGTTCCAGACGCTGGCCGGCAATCGACCGCGCATCGTCAACTATGCAAAAATCCGCCGCACGGCTGAGGAGGCGCTTGCCCGCCTCGGCGTGACGCTTGATGTCGACCGGCCGCTGAAGGATTTCGCGATCGCGCAGCGCCAGATCGTGGCGATCGCCCGCGCCCTGGTCGGCGAGGCGCGCGTCGTCTTCATGGACGAGCCGACGGCCTCGCTCACCCAGTCCGAAACCGATCATCTGCTGTCCATCGTGCGCACGCTGTCGGCGAGCGGCGTCGCCGTGGTCTTCGTCAGCCACCGCCTCGCCGAGGTGCTGGAAATCTCCTCGCGCATCACCGTCCTGCGCGACGGCGCGCTGGTCGGCGTCTATCCCGTCGAGGGCATGACCCAGTCGCGGGTCACGGAACTGATGACCGGCCGCACCTTCGACCAGAATGTGCGCGCCCGCGAAACCGCGCAGAACCCCGTCGTGCTGTCGGTCAAGGGGCTTTCCCGGCCGGGCGAATTTCGCGACATCTCCTTCGAACTGCGTCGCGGCGAGACGCTGGGCATCACCGGCCTTCTCGGTTCCGGCCGCACCGAACTGGCGCTGACCCTCTTCGGCATGCGCCGCGCGGCCGCAGGCACCGTCACGCTGGAGGGCAAGGCGGTCCGCTTCGCCTCCAACCGCGACGCGATCCGCGCCGGCGTCGCCTATCTTTCCGAGGACCGGCTCTCGCTCGGCCTCAACCAGCCGCAGTCCATAGCCGACAACCTCGTCATGGCCTCGCTCGGGCGCATCCTGTCCGCCGGGCTGATCTCGCCTGACAAGAAGCGCGCGCTCGTATCCCGCTGGATCGCCGATCTCGGCGTCAAGATCGGCCTGCAGGACGATGCGATCTCGACGCTTTCGGGCGGCAACCAGCAGCGCGTGGCGATCGCCAAGTGGCTCGCCACCGATCCGAAGGTCCTCATTCTCGATGCACCGACCGTCGGCGTCGATGTTGGCGCGCGTGCCGGCATCTTCGACATCGTCGCGCGCCTCGCCGAGGCCGGGCTTGCGATCATCCTGATCTCGGACGAGGTGCCGGAGGTCTATTTCAATGCCGATCGGGTCCTGCACATGAAGAAGGGCCGCGCCGCCGGCTGGCACGACCCGCGGGCAACCACGCTGAAGGCGCTGGAGGCGGCGGTCTATGCGTAAGCTCTTCCTCTCCCACACCACGGAATTCGTGCTCTTCGCCGTCATCGTCGCGATCAGCATCGTGCTGTCCTTCACCACCGAACGCTTCTTCACGCTCGGCAACGCCTTCGACCTGCTCAACATCAGCGCGGTCAACATCATCTTCGCCGTCGGCCTGCTCGTCGTGCTGATCGCCGGCGGCATCGACATCTCCTTCGCGGTTGCCGCCTCGGTCGTGCAATATGTGACGGCGCTCGCGCTCCAGCAGATCGGCGGAGGCGGCTGGGTCTCGGGCCTCCTGATTGCCGGCAGCGCCGGCATCGTGCTCGGCATGGTCAATGCCTTTCTGATCCATCGCTTCCGCATCATCTCGATCGTCGTGACGATCGCCACCTTCAACGTCTATTTCGGGCTGCTGATGTTCTTCACGCGGGGCGTGTCGATCTACAATCTGCCGGACTGGCTGACGACGCGCGTCATCCTCTACGAGCGCGAGATGGCGGATGGAAGCTGGGCGGAAATCACGCTGCCCGTCGTCATCATGATCGTCTGCGCGCTCGCGACCTGGATCTTCGTCACCCGCACGACGACGGGCCGACAGCTCTATGCCTTCGGCGACAATCCGGAAGGTGCGCGCCGCTTCGGCATCAACATCGGCGCCATGCAGTTCATCGCCTATGGCTGGCTCGGCCTGATGGCCGGCATCGCCGGGCTGATGCAGGCGCATTATGCGCAGGAGGTCGTGCCGAATGCGCTCTACGGCCGCGAGCTCGACGTGCTTGCCGCCGTGGTGCTCGGCGGCGCGCGGCTCGGCGGCGGCAAGGGCTCGGTGCTCGGCTGCGTGCTGGGCGTGCTGCTCGTCTCGATCACCCAGAACGGGCTGAACCTGATGGGCGTCTCGCCCTTCGCCTTCAAGATGATCGTCGGCGCGATCATCCTTGCCGCCATCACGGTATCGAGCGCACGCATCGAGGCGCTGCTGCCAATGCTCGCCTCGCGCAGACCGTCCGGAAACGGAGACAGCAGATGAACGCGCTCGCCGCCCGCTTCAACGCCATCTTCGGCGCCGACATGGCCGGTCCCTTCGCAGCCCTTGCCGCCGTGCTCATCGTCTTCGGCTTCGCCTCGCCGCAGTTCCTGACCGGCGCCACCTTCGGGTCGGTCGCCTTCCAGCTTCCGGAGCTCGGCATCCTGACGCTCGCCATGCTGATCCCGATCCTGACGGGCGGGCTGAACCTCGCGATCACGTTTACGGCCAACATCGCCGGGCTGACGCTCGCCTGGACACTGCATGCCAATGGCGGGGCGGAGGCCGGGCCGGCAACCTTCGTGCTCGGCTGCGTCCTGGCGCTGGCCGTCGGGGCGGCGAGCGGCCTCGTCATGGGCCTCGTCATCGCCTTCACACGGGCGCACCCGATCCTCGTCTCGCTGTCGATGATGATCTTCCTGCGCGGTCTCGGCGAGTTCCTGACGCGCGGCGGCGACATTTCCGGCTTTCCCGCCTTCGTCGCGCCGATCGGCCACGGCAGCCTGTTCGGCATTCCGGTGCCGCTCCTGATCCTGATCGCCTGCGTGCTGGCCTGCCACCTGCTGCTGTCGCGCATGAAGCTCGGCTTCTCGATCTACATGATCGGCTCGAACATCGAATCCGCACGCTATTCCGGCATCAACACGCGCAAGGTGCTTGTGCTGGTCTATATGCTGTCCGGCGCGATTGCCGCGATTGCCGGCATCATCATGCTCGCGCGCTTCAATTCGGTGCGCGTCGGCCACGGCGAGTCCTATCTGCTCATCACCGTGCTTGCCTGCTTCCTCGGCGGCATCAATCCGTTCGGCGGCTTCGGGCGCGTGCTGCCCGTCTTCGTGGCGCTCGTCGTGCTTCAGCTCCTGTCCTCGGGGCTGAACCTGCTCGGCGCCAACCAGCACCTCGCAACCGCCGTCTGGGGCATCCTGCTCATCGTGATCATGGTGCTTCGCTGGCTTTCCGCAAAATTCATCAGGATCACGAAATAGGAGATACGACCATGAGAGGTTTCGGCGTCCATACCAGCATGTGGACCATGAACTGGGATCGCGCGGGCGCGGAGAAGGCCATCGCCGGTGCCGTGCACTACAAGATGGACTTCATCGAGATCGCGCTTCTCAATGCGCCGGCGGTCGACGCAAAGCATACGCGTGACCTCCTGGAGAAACACGCGCTGCCCGCCGTCTGCTCGCTCGGCCTGCCGGAATCGGCCTGGGCGTCGGTGCGCCCGGACGCGGCCGTCGAGCACCTCAAGGTGGCGATCGAGAAGACGGCGGAGATGGGCGCAACGGCGCTCTCCGGCGTCATCTTCGGCGGCATCGGCGAGCGCACCGGCGTTCCGCCAACGCAAGCAGAATACGACAACATCACCCGCGCACTCCAGGCGGCGGCGAAACATGCCAAGCAATACGGCATCGAGCTCGGCGTCGAGGCGGTGAACCGCTACGAGAACCACCTGGTCAATTCGGCCCAGCAGGCCGTCGACGTCGTCGAGCGCGTCGGCGCCGACAACGTCTTCGTCCACCTCGACACCTACCACATGAACATCGAGGAAAAGGGCGCGGCGAACGGCATCCTGGTTGCGCGCGACCACCTCAAATACATCCACCTCTCCGAAAGCGACCGGGGCACGCCGGGCTACGGCAACATTCCCTGGGACGCGATCTATGCGGCCCTTGCCGCAATCGGCTTCAAGGGCGGGCTTGCCATGGAAAGCTTCATCAACATGCCGCCGGAGGTGGCCTACGGCCTCGCGGTCTGGCGGCCGGTGGCGCGCGACATGGAGGAAGTCATGGGCAAGGGGCTGCCCTTCCTGCGCAACAAGGCCGAGCAGTACGGCCTGATCTGAGCCGGGACCCACGGGTAGAGCATTTCCAGCCGAAGCGAGATCGCTTCGGCGTCGGACAATGCGGCAGAAAGCGAAAAGTTAGAGCATTTCCGGTGAACCCGTATTCACAGGAATTGCTCTAACGCACGGGAGGAGAGATGAAGGCCGACGCTTCCGACGCCACGGTGGCCGTGCTCGACGTGGGCAAGACGAACGTCAAGCTCAACGCGATGACGGCTGCCGGCGGGATCGTGGAAACGATCAGCCTGCCCAATCCCGTGCAACCCGGCCCGCCGTGGCGCCACCACGACCTTGCGGCGCTCGGCGACTGGGTCTTTTCCGGACTGGCGGCGTTTTCCGGCCGCCATCCGCTCGAATGCTTCGTCAGTTCGGGCCATGGCTCCGGCGGCGTGCTGGTCGGCCCCGATCCGGACGACGGCGACGGCACGGCGCTGCCGATGATCGACTACGAACAGCCGCTGCCGGAGGACGTCCGCGCCGCCTATGTGGGCCTTTCCGGAACGTTCCGCGACCGCGGCAGCGCGATCATGCATGCCTCCACCCATCCCGCCCGGCAGATGTTGTGGATGGAAACCGCCGAACCGGAGCGCTTCGCGCGTGCCCGCTGGTTCCTCTCCACGCCGCAATACTGGGCCTGGCGCCTGACGGGTGTCGCGGCATCCGAGGCGACCTGCCTCGGCGCCCAGTCCCATCTCTGGAACACGCCCGACGCGAGACCGGCGCCGATCGTCGCGGCCCGCGGCTGGCA
>CAMPIK010000222.1 GCA_946886325.1 uncultured Shinella sp. | reverse complement strand
CCGCCGAGGTCGCGGCTGGCAAGCCGCAGTTCCTCGGCTGAGGGCAAGGCGCCCGCCAGTGTCGCAGCGTCGGCTGCCGCTTCGGTGCCGGGTGCGCAGCAGCTCATTGCCCGCTCTCCTGCCCGCTCCCCGAAATGACGATACGCAGGGTTTCGTGAAAAACCGTGACACCGTTCCGCAGGGCGACGAGATCAACCACCCACTGACCGGATGCAATCGTCCGTTCGACCCTAAACAGGCCCTCGCCCGCGGGCAGCAGCACCAGGACGACATCGTCGCGCTCATCGACCGGCCGCTTCAGCGTTGCGGTGACGCGGTCGGCCGCGACCGGCTTGCCATCCGGTCCCGCCAGCCGGTAGTCGAGGCCTTCGCGCGTTGCTTCCAGCGTTCCGGCAATGCCGGTCGCCGCCAGCCTGCGGGCATCGGCCACCTTGCCGTTGAACTCCTGGCTGGCGACATAGGTGTTCTTGACGACAAGCCCGCTCCAGCTCGACACGGCATTCCAGGCCATGACCAGATTGACCGAGATGATCGTGCCGAAGAAGAGCGCCATGACGCCCAGCATGTGCCAGCCGGTAAAACCTGCGGTTCTCGCTTGCGTATTGCGCATCACTGGCCTCCCGGCAGGTTGAAATTGGCGTTGTAGACGTCGCGTTCGTGGCCCTGGCGGTCTTCCGCGACCAGCCGGAACCCCTCGGCCGCATCGCCGAGACGCTCCTTCGGCAGCGTGACGAAGAGCTTGAGGCCTGTGACCTTGTCGGGCTCGGCGTTGATCGCCAGCGTCCGCCCGTCGGCACTCTCGTGGCCGAGCGCCTTCAGCGTCGCCCCCGGCAGGCCTTCGATCGAGAGCGTGATGACGCGCGGCTCGGGGATCATGTTGAGCAGCCGGATCTCGTAGCCGTTGCGCACCGACCCGTCGGATTCCAGCACGAATTGCGGATTGCGGTCGTGGATGACATTGAGGTCGAGCCGGTCGCGCGACAGCAGCGCGACGAGCAGCGCAAGGCCCGCAAGGCACCAGACGGCGCCATAAAGCAGCACGCGCGGGCGAAAAATGACGCGCCAGTCGAAATGGCGGATCGTATCCATGAACGAACCGTCCGTTCCGCGCACACGCTGCGGATCGATCGGCGCCGTGCCGCCGGCGGTGGCGATGTCCATGTTGCGGCTGTAGTCGGAAAGCGTCGCATAGGCGATCAGCCCCCTCTCCCGGCCGATCTTGTCCATCACGCCGTCGCAGGCGTCGATGCAGAGCGCGCAGGTGATGCATTCGAGCTGCTGGCCGTCGCGGATGTCGATGCCCATGGGACAGACGGCGACGCAGGCATTGCAATCGACGCAATCGCCGGTGCTGACGCCGGCGGCCTGAACCTTCTTGGCATGGCGCGAGCGCGGCTCGCCGCGCCAGTCGTTGTAGGTGACGACGAGCGAGTTCTCGTCGAGCATCGCCGCCTGGATGCGCGGCCAGGGGCACATGTAGGTGCAGACCTGCTCGCGCATCAGGCCGCCGAAGACATAGGTCGTCGCCGTCAGGATCGCGACGGTGATATAGGCGACCGGCGGCGCATCGAAGGTGAGGAAACGGACGAGCAGGCTCGGCGCATCGGCGAAATAGAAGATCCAGGCGCCGCCGGTCGCAACCGCGATCAGCAGCCAGATCGCATGTTTGGCGACGCGTTTCCCGAGCTTGTCGAGGGTCCACGGGCCGGCATCGAGCTTGATGCGCGCATTGCGGTCGCCCTCGATGGCGCGCTCGACGACGAGGAAGAGATCGACCCAGACGGTCTGCGGACAGGCATAGCCGCACCAGGCGCGGCCGACCGCCGACGTGACCAGAAAGAGCCCGAAGCCGGACATGACGAGCAGGCCGGCGACGAAGAAGAACTCCTGCGGCCAGATCTCGATGGCGAAGACATAGAAGCGCCTGCCGGCGAGATCGACGAGCACCGCCTGATCCGGCGCATAGGGGCCGCGATCCCAGCGAATCCAGGGCGTCAGATAGTAGATGCCGAGCGTCACCAGCATCACCAGCCACTTGAACCGGCGAAAGCGCCCCTCGGCCCGTTTCGGGAAGATCTTCCTGCGTTTCTCGTAGAGCGGCTTGCGCACCTTCGCGGAATTGACCGGTTCGGCGTCGAGCCGCTCTATAGGCGCGGAAAGAGTGGGCGGCGCGGACAGGGTGGACGGCAGCTCGTTCATCGGGAAAACACCGGCATTTTCGTTCGTCAGGCGGGGACAATGCGCCGGCGGACCGCTTCCATCGTTGATCTGCGTCAAGTTTGGGCCTTAACTCACCGTTCGGACGGCGCGGCGGGGTGACGCAGGCGCGCTTTCCGTTTGGTGTGGCGTTGGCCCGATGGGCCAGAAATGGAGAGGGTTTCGGCATGGATGCGATTATCGGTTTCCTGAACACGATCTTCTGGGGCTACGTGCTCATCTACGGCCTGCTTGCGGTCGGCATCTATTTCACCGTGCGGCTGGGCTTCATCCAGATCGTGCATTTCACCGAAATGTTCCGCGTGCTGAAGAGCAGCGAGACGGAAGACAAGGCCGGCATCAGCCCCTTCCAGGCACTGACCGTCAGCCTCGCGTCCCGCGTCGGCACCGGCAATCTCGCCGGCGTCGCCGTGGCACTCTATCTCGGCGGGCCGGGCGCGACCTTCTGGATGTGGATGGTGGCGCTCGTCGGCATGGCGACGGCCTATTCGGAAAGCGCGCTGGCGCAGCTCTACAAGATCAAGAACGAGGAAGGGCAATATCGCGGCGGGCCGGCCTTCTACATCGCCCGCGGTCTCGGCGCCCCCTGGGCCGGCGCGGTCTTCTCCGTCTGCCTCATCCTCTCCTTCGGCCTCGTCTTCAACGCGGTGCAGGCGAACTCGATCGCCGACGCGATGCAGGGCGCCTTCGGCGTGCCGAAGATCTGGGTCGGCGTCGCGGTCGCCGCGCTCTCCGGCGTCGTCATCTTCGGCGGCATCAGGCAGATCGCCAAGGTGGCGGAGATCGTCGTGCCCTTCATGGCGGGCGCCTATCTGCTGCTGGCGATCTATGTGCTGATCGTCAATGCCTCGGCGGTGCCCGGCGTCATCGGCACGATCGTCGCCAGCGCCTTCGGCTGGCAGGAAGCGGCAGGCGGCGTCACCGGCGGCATCATGGCGGCGATGCTGAACGGCGTGAAGCGCGGCCTCTTCTCCAACGAGGCCGGCATGGGCTCGGCCCCGAACATCGCGGCCGTCGCCACGCCCGATCCGCACCACCCCTCCTCGCAGGGTTTCGTGCAGGCGCTCGGCGTTTTCATCGACACGATCCTGATCTGCACCGCGACCTCGGTGATGATCCTGCTCTCCGGCGTGCTCGAGCCCGGCTCCGGCGTCACCGGCACGCAACTGACGCAGAATGCGCTCAACGCCCATATCGGCGCGGCAGGCACCTATTTCATCGCCATCGCCATCTTCTTCTTCGCCTTCACCTCGATCATCGGCAACTATTCCTACGCCGAAAACGCCCTGACCTTCCTCGGCGTCGGCAACCGGACGGGGCTGACGATCATGCGGATCGCCGTGCTGCTGATGGTCGTCTGGGGCGCCTATGAAAGCGTTGCGACCGTCTTCGACGCGGCCGACGCCTCGATGGGCATGATGGCGACGATCAACCTGATCGCGATCGTGCTGCTTTCCGGCACGGTAGCGAAGCTGACCAAGGACTATTTCGACCAGCGCAAGGCCGGCAAGGTGCCGACCTTCCACGCCGCCGACTATCCCGAACTGAAGGGCAAGATCGACGGCAATATCTGGTCGCGCAACTGAGGCAAACGCCTCCGCCGGCGGCCTGACATTGGGCCGCCGGCATCGCGACATTAATTTTGTTCACTTTTTGTTCGACATTTGCCGGGAAGGCCGCTAGGGTGCGCTTTCCAGGGAGGAGACCACCGTGCCGACCATGCAAGCCCGTATTATCCATCGCTCGATCGCGCGCGACTGGCGCGCCGTCTATGCCTTCGCATCGCGGCCGGAAAACATGCCGCTCTGGGCCTCCGGCCTCGCCGCGGGGCTGACGCGGGACGGCGACGACTGGATCGCCGACGGCGGCCCGATCGGCGCGGTGCGGGTGCGCTTTACGCCTGATAATGACCTCGGCGTCATCGACCATCGCGTGACGCTTCCGGACGGCCTCGTTGTCGACAATGCGCTGCGCGTCGTGCCGAACGGCACGGGCGCCGAGGTGATGTTCACGCTGCTGCGGCAACCCGGCATGGACGACGCCGCCTTCGAGGCGGACGCGGCGCATATCGCGCGCGACCTGGAGATGCTGAAGAAGCTCATGGAAGAGAGGGAGACCGACGATGGCTGACCATGCCGGCAACAGTTTGGGCGCCGACCGCAAGATCGACTATGTCGAGTTCAACGTTTCCGACATCGCCCGCGCCAAAGCCTTCTACGGCGGCGCCTTCGGCTGGACCTTCACCGACTACGGTCCTGATTATTGCGAATTCCGCGATGGGCGCCTCTCCGGCGGCTTCACGACACTTGCCCCGGTCACCGCCAAGGGCGGGCCGCTCGTCATCCTCTTCGCCGCCGATCTTGAGGGCGCGCTCGCCCGCGTGGAGGCGGCCGGCGGCACGATCGTCAAGCCGATCTTCCCCTTCCCCGGCGGCCGCCGCTTCCAGTTCGCCGATCCGGATGGCTACGAACTGGCCGTCTGGTCCGACCGCTGATCCGCCATTCTGGCGGGAATTTTGGAAATGCACTATCCTGTGGCCGATGAAGGAGCGCACCATGGGCCTGCACAAGCTGGAAATCGAAGTCTCTGACGCGCTGCTGAAGCGGATCGACAAGGTGTCGGCCGAGACGGGCCTGTCGCGGGAAGAGGTTGTGGTGGAGAGGCTGGAGCAGGAGTTTCTAAAACCGGCGACGCCCGACCAATTTACCATCGAAAGGCGTCGTGCCTTTCTCAAAGCTTTCAACCTCGTGAAGGCCGTGGGGCAAGGTCGCTCGCAGGAAGACATAGACCGCCAGGTCCGGGAGTTCCGGGAAGACCGGACATATGACCGCTAGTGTCTATGTCGATGCCAATATCCTGATCTACTACGTTGAAGGCATGCCTCGGCTGATGGAGGCGGCTGAATCCGCCATCGACGCCTATTTGGCTGTTGGCGCGACTTTGGTGACGAGCGAAATCACTGTCGGTGAATGTCTTCGCGGCGTATCACCGTCCGACGTCGAACTGGCGAACGCATACCGTGGCCTCTTCGCCGGCGATGCCTTGCTCCACCTCGTACCCGTCACCCGCCGCATCATTGAG
>CAMPIK010000221.1 GCA_946886325.1 uncultured Shinella sp. | reverse complement strand
CGTGCGACGTCCGGCCTAGTTGGCCGGGAAGCCCGGCACGGTGCCCGAGCCGCCGGAGCGACGGTCGCGCATGAAGCGATCGAACTCTTCCTGGTCCTTGGCCTTGCGCAGTTCGCGCATGTAGGAATCGAACTCCTCGCGCATTTCCTCGAGCTTGCGACGCTCTTCCTCGATGCGCTTCAGCTCGGCATCGCGCCATTCGTCGAAGGCGACATTGCCGGTACCCGAAAAACCGCGATGACGGCGGCAGCCGCCATTACCCTTGAACTTGGCGAAGAAGCCGTCAGCCGCTTCGTTCGCATCCGTCTTGAAGGTCTTCAGGCGATCTCCGAAGATGATGTAGGCGAGCATGGCCAGGCCAAGAGGCCAGAAAACCATGAAACCCAGCACCATCAGCGCGATGGTCGCAGGCGTCCAGTCAGGACGTATCAGAGCGGACTGGTTCATTTGCATCTTCCTCACATTCGGCGGGCAGCCACCACGGCCGCCCGTTGCATTTCGATGTGGGCAGAGCAAAGCCGCGCTTCAAGACGGATGCCCGGCAAAACCGGCAAAGTCCTGAAAACGCGGCGGTAAATCGGGGTCGGTCAGCCGTTTGCGGCGGCCTTTCCACCCTTGATGATACGCGGGGTGGCCCTGGTGGCGCGCGCATGCTCGGCCGTGAAGGCCAGGATGCGCGGCGCGATCTCCTTGCGGAAACGCGAGCCGTTGAACACGCCATAATGGCCGACATCCGGCTGCATGTAGTGCATGCGCATCGCATCCGGGATGTTGGTGCAGATGGTCTGCGCCGCCTTCGTCTGGCCGAGGCCGGAGATATCGTCGTTCTCGCCTTCGACCGTCAGCAGCGCCACATTGCGGATGGCGGTGGTATCGACCTTGCGGCCGCGATGCAGCATCTCGCCCTTCGGCAGCGAATGCTCCATGAACACCGTCTCGACCGTCTGGAGATAGAATTCCGCCGTCATGTCCATGACCGCCAGATATTCGTCGTAGAAGTCGCGATGCTTCTCGGCGGCGTCGCCGTCGTTCTTGACGAGATGGTCGAAGAACTCTTGCTGCGCGTTCAGGTGCCGGTCGAGGTTCATCGACATGAAGCCCGAGAGCTGCAGGAAGCCCGGATAGACGAGGCGCATGACGCCCGGCTGCGGCCACGGCACCGCCATGATGACATTGTCGCGGAACCACTCGATCGGGCGCTCTTCGGCAAGGGCATTGACGGCGGTCGGATTGACGCGCGTGTCGATCGGCCCGCCCATCAGCGTCATCGACGACGGCGCCAGCGGGTCCTTGTCCTCTTCCATCAGGGCGACGGCCGCGAGAACCGGCACGGAAGGCTGGCAGACGGCAATGACATGCGTGTCCGGGCCGAGCGCATGCAGCATCTCGATGATATAATCGATGAAATCGTCGAGATCGAACCGGCCGTCGGTCAGCGGCACCATGCGGGCGTCGATCCAGTCGGTGATATAGACCTCGGCGCTCGGCAGCAGCGTTTCGACCGTGCCGCGCAGCAGCGTGGCATAGTGGCCGGACATCGGCGCCACGACGAGGATCTTCGGGTCGGGGCGATGGCCGGCGGGCAGGCAACGCTCGAAATGGATGAGATTGCAGAAGGGCTTCTTCCAGACGATCTTCTCGTGCACCGACACGGACTTGCCGTCCACCACCGTTTCATGCAGCCCGAATTCCGGCTTGCCGTAGCGACGGGTCGTGCGTTCGAAGACTTCAAGCCCGGCGGCCATGGTGCGGCCGAAATAGGTATGGGTCATCGGGTTCAGCGGATTGCTGAAGGCAAGCCGCATCTGGTCGGCGACGGCACGCCACGGCGCCATCATTGCATGGTTCATTTCGTAGAGCTGGTAATACATTGGACGCGTCACCTCGTCTTGAGCGTCATCATGGTCTGCGGCTGGCCGCGACGCCTGTTTTCTTCCGGTTTCCGCACGTGCGAACAGCCTAGCAGGTTTTCGCTGCGGAGCAACAGACGGCGCCGAAACGCTGCCCATACGATGGTCTATCGCCGCTGGCTTTCCCGGGCATGGTGGCTTCGCCCGCGCAGATTAGGAGCTTTTTCGTCAGTTCGCCTGCCTTAGGCCCCGACCCTGACCGTTGCCTTGATCAGCCCGCTCTTCTCGTCCGCCCAGCGGGCGAGATCGGCCGGCACCGCATCGAGCGTCGTGCGATGGGTGATCAGGTCATCGACCGGCACGTCACCGGCGCGGATCGAGCCGACCACATGTTCGAAATCGGCCCTCAGCGCATTGCGGCTGCCGATCAGCGTCATCTCCCGCTTGTGGAACTCCGGATCCGAGAAGCGGATATCGTCCTTGACGACGCTGACGAAGACGAGCGTGCCGCCGTGGGCGACATGGGCGAAGGAGGCTTCCATCGACGCGCCGTAGCCCGTTGCGTCGAAGACCACGTCGAAGCCCTCGCCACCGGTCCTGTCAGCAATGTCGCGCGCCATCGTCTCGCCGACGAGAACACCGTCGAAGCCGAAACGGTCGTGCGCCATGGCAAGGCGCTCCGCCGCCGTGTCCATCAGCACGACATCATGACCGGCGATGCGGGAAAAGAGCGCAGTGCCGAGGCCGATCGGTCCGGCACCGATCACCAGCGAGCGCGAACCCACCTCCATCGCGGCGCGGCGGACGGCATGGGCGCCGATTGCCAGGAATTCGACCGTGGAGGCCGCTTCGAGCGACAGGCCCTCGGCCGGATAGACATTGCCGGCCGGCACCGCAATTTCCTCGCAGAAGGCGCCGTCCGTATGCACGCCGAGAACGCGGATCGCCACGCAGCAGTTGGGCTTGCCCTTGCGGCAGGCGACGCAGTGGCCGCAGGAAATATAGGGGTTGACGATGACAGGGCTTCCGGCGGCAAGGCCGGACTCGCCGCCGTCGAGAACGGTCGCCGAGATCTCGGGGCCCATGATCCGCGGATATTCGAGGAACGGGTGCTTGCCCTGGAAGATATGATAGTCCGTGCCGCAGATGCCGACATGGCTGACCGCAAGGCGCAGCCAGCCCTCCGCCGGATCGCCGGGCTTAGGGCGATCGACCAGTTCGAGGCGCCCCGGCTCGGAGCAGATGACGGCTTTCATGACTTTCTCGTTTCCTGGCGACGTCAGCGGCTGCCGCGACGGCGCAACTGGTCGAAATAGACGATGACGATGATCAGCAGGCCGGTGATGATGCGCTGCCAGAAGGAATTGACGTTGAGCAGGTTGGCGCCGTTGTTGATCGTCGCCAGGATGAAGGCCCCGAGCAGCGGGCCGTGCACCGAGCCGACCGCGCCGAAGAGGCTGGTCCCGCCGATAACCGAGGATGCGATCGCCTGCAACTCCCAGCCTTCCGCCTGCGTCGCATTGCCGATGCCGATGCGCGAGGCGAGCAGCACGCCGACGAAGGCGGCGCAGGTCGAGGAGAGGATGTAGGCGAGATAGATGGTGCGATCGACATTGACGCCCGACAGGCGCGCCGCCTCCTTGTTCGAGCCGACGGCGAAGAGATAACGCCCCCAGCGCGACAGATGCAGGAAGACGAAGGCGGGAATGCCGATCAGGATGACCATCCAGAACAGGCTCGGCACGCCGAGGAAATCGGCCCGCGAGAAGTTGGTGAAGCCGTCGTGGTTGATGGAGATCGTCGAGCCGTTGGTAATGAGCAGCCCGATGCCGCGCAACGAGGTGAGCGTGGCGAGCGTGATGATGAAGGGCGGCAGGCCCATGCGCACGATGCCGAAGCCGTGGAAGGCGCCGATGGCAACGCCGATCAGCAGCGTCAGGATGATCGACAGCCAGAGCGGCACGCCCGCATCGAGCAGCCAGGCGATGATGACGCTGGCAAAGCCGACGACCGCGCCGACGGAGAGATCGATGCCCGCCGTGATGATGACGAAGGTCTGGCCGACGGCCAGGATCGCCGTCATGGCGCCCTGACGCAGCAGGTTCGAAATGTTGTTCGGCGACCAGAAGGCGGCGGTCGACAAGCCGAGCAGAATCCAGAGGAAAATCAGCAGGCCGAGAAGCGTCAGGCCGAACAGGATGTTCATGCCCCTCTTCGGTGCCGGTGCGCTTTCGCTTGTGTCCGTGCTCATGGTCGTCCCTCCCTCGTATTTTTGTCTCAGACGCCGATTGCCTCGGTCAGCACGTCTTCATGCGTCGCCTCGCGGAAGCCGTGGCTGGCGACCAGCCGGCCCTGACGGAAGACATGCAGCCGGTCTGACAGCTCATAGACCTCCGGCAGGTAGGACGAGATCAGGATGATGCCCGCGCCCTGCTTCAGGAGTTCGCCGAACAGCCGGTAGATTTCCGCCTTGGTGCCGACATCGACGCCGACGGTGGGCTCATCGAAGATGAAGAGCCGCGCGCCGTGGCTCAGCCACTTGCCGATGACGATCTTCTGCTGGTTGCCGCCGGACATGGCCGAGACGAGCACGCGCCGCGACGGCGTCTTGATGCTGAGATCCGCGATCTGCTTTTCGGCGTTGGCCGCTTCTGCTGCGGCGCCGATGATCGGTCCACGGGACAGGCGCTTGTAGACCGGCAGGTTGATGTTCATCCCGATCGGCAGGTTGAGGCAGAGGCCCTGGTCGCGCCGGCTTTCGGGCGCGAGCGCGATGCCGAGGTCCATGGCCTGTCGCTCGCTGCGAATATCGACCTTGCGGCCGTCCCACAGGATTTCGCCGCCAGAGAGCGGTTGGCGGCCATAGACGCCGAGCGCGAATTCGCTGCGGCCCGCGCCGATCAATCCGTAGAGACCGACGATTTCGCCGGAGCGCACGCTGAGCGAGACATTCTCGAAGCCGGGACCGCTCAGCCCTTTCGTCTCCAGGATGACATCGCCGAGAGGGATCTTCTCCTTGTGATAGATCTGCTCGATCGTGCGGTTGATCATCAGGGCGATCAGTTCGGCCTCGTTGGTCTCGCCGATCGTGCGCGTGCCGACATGGGTGCCGTCGCGCAGAACCGAGACGCGATCCGCCAGTTCGAAGACCTCCTCCATGCGGTGGCTGATATAGACAATGGTGACGCCTTCGTCCTTGAGCCGGCGAATGAGGCGGAAGAGCTGGGCGGATTCCTGCCGTGTCAGATAGGCGGTCGGCTCGTCGAAGATCAGGAAGCGGATGCCGCGCATGGCGGCCTTTGCCGTGGCGACAAGCTGCTGCTGGCCGATGGTGAGGCTGCCGAGCCGGGCGCCGGCCGGCAGGTTGAAGCCGAGATCGTCGAGCACGGCCTGCGCCGACTGTTCCATCGCGCGCTGGCGCATCAGGCCGTAGCGGTTGTTCATCTCGTCGCCGAGGAACATGTTGGC
>CAMPIK010000220.1 GCA_946886325.1 uncultured Shinella sp. | reverse complement strand
GCACGCCGGCGATCTTGGCGACGGCGTCCCAGACCGCCATGTCGACGACGCCGACGGCGACGGAGCGCTCGCCGTGCCCGCCCGGCTTTTCGTTCACCATCATCGCCGCCCAGATCCTGTGGGGATCGAGGTTGTCGCCGGCGTCGTTGACGAAGCTCTCCGGCTTCGCCTCGCGCAGGCGCGGCAGGAAGCGTTCGTTGAGCAGCCCGCTTGCCGCATAACGCCCGTTCGAGTTGAAGCCGTAGCCGATGACCGGCTTGCCGTCCTTCACCTGGTCGGTCACGACGGCCACGACGCTTGCCGTCATCTTCGAGAAATCGATGAAGGCGTTGCGGATGGGCGAGGAGATCGAGACCACGGCCTCGCGGATGTCGACGATCTTCATGGATCTTTGCCTTTCGGACTGGCCGCGAAACGCACGAGCAGCGGCGGCGCGATGATGTTGGTGAGGAAGGAACGGGTGAACTGGAAACCGGCGACGATGGCCGCGGCGGCACCCAGCGCCTTGGCCGAGGCGATCATCTCGCCAAGGCCGCCGGGCGCGACGCCGAGCGCCAGCGAGACGGGCGCCACATCGACGAAGAGGCGGAGCACCGGCACGAAGCCGAACACCATGATGAGGATGAGCCCGCCGCTGCAGATGACGGCGGCAAGGGCCGCCCGCGGCACGCGCGCGAAATCCTCCTTCTTCAGCCGCGCGCCGAGCGAGAATCCGATCAGCACCTGCGCGCCGATGATCATCCACCAGGGCATCGGGGCGATCGCGACGTTCATCGCCACCAGCGCGATCCCGACCGCCATCGGCATGATGACCCAGGGGTTCAGCACGCCGAGCCGCGCGGTGACCACCGACAGCACCAGCCCGCCCGCCACGCAGGCGGCGAGCGCCAATAGGCTCGCCTCCGGATCGACCACGGCCGCGACGGCGCTGCGGTCGATACCGAAGAGAAAGGGCACCAGCACGACGATCATCACCACGCGCAGCGTGTGCACGACCATGACGACATCCGCCTGCGCCCCGGTTTCACGCGCCAGCGACGCCATTTCCGACATGCCGGCCGGCAGGGTCGAGAGCAGCGCGGTCTTGCGGTCGACGCCGGCGATCTTCTGCAATGGAAAGGCGAGCGCCACGCCGAGCGCATTGGCGACGAAGGCGGCGGCGATCATCGCCGGCAGGAAGGACCAGAGTTCGCCGAGAATGCCTGGTGTCAGGATCGCGGCCGTCGCGCCGCCGATCAGGAGCTGGCCGAGACGGCGCGCATATTTCGTCTTGCCGCCGAGCCCGACCGTGTTGGCGTAGACGGCACTGCCGGCCATCGCGCCGAGGATCCAGGCGAGCGGAACGCCGGTCAGGGACAGGAGCCAACCCACGACCGCCGATGTCGCGATGCCGCCGACAAGCGTGAGGTTGGCTCCAAGGTTCATGACAGATAGGCACCGCCATTGACATGCAGCGTCTCGCCGGTGACGTAGCGCCCGCCCGCGCCTGCCAGATAGGCAACGGCCTCCGCCACCTCCTCGGGTCGTCCGTGCCGGCCGACGAGGTTCTTGCGGTTGCCATGGTGCCTGGGTGCCGCGCCGTCATTGCTGATGCGCACCGTCTCGATCAGGCCCGGCGCGACGCAGTTGACGGTGATGCCCTTCGGCGAAAGCTCGTGCGCCATCGCCTTGGTGAGACCCACCACGCCGGCCTTGGCGGTGATGACATGCGCCCGGTGCGCCGCACCCGTATGCCCGGTCAGGCCGCCGAGATTGACGATTGCCGCCTGGTCGCTCTGTTCCAGATGCGGAAGGGCGGCCTGCGAGACGAGGAAGACCGCGTCGAGCGCGACGCCCATAACCTTGCGCCAGTCGGCATAGGTGATCTCCGCAAAGGCGCCTTCCGGACGGATCGCGGCATTGTTGACGACGACGTCGAGCCTGCCGAAGGCGTCAGCCGCCTCCCTGACGACCCGTGCCGCCACGTCGGGGTCCGACAGGTCGCCGCTGACCAGAACGGCCCGCCGCCCGAGCGCCTCGACGGCCGCCACGGTCTCGCCGCCGGCGGCTTTGTCGTTCGCCACATGCACGATGATGTCGGCGCCGCGCCCGGCAAGGGCGACGGCGATAGCCCGGCCAATGTTCCGCGATGCGCCGGTAACGAGGGCGACGCGGCCCTGAAGATCGTTCGGGTTCATTTTGCAAGCTCCGCAATCATCTCATGTCCGCCCTTCATCGAGGCGATGGCATCGCAGGCCGCCAGCAACGCGTCGGCGTTCCCGTGACCGCCGAAGGCGACGTTGGCGCGGAACTTGGCATCGATCTCGGCCCGCGTCAGCGGCTCCTCGACGCCACCGCGCATATGGCCCTGCTCCGCCTCCTCGACGCGGCCGTCCTCATATTCGATGCGGACATGGCCGGTGAAGGCGGCGGGATAGGGGTTCTCCGGGTCGATCTCGAAATCGACCACTTCGCAGAGCCGCAGCAGCTCCGGATCGCGGATCGCCTCTTCGGTGAAGTCGCCGAGATCGGCATGGCCGCGCTGGAGGCCGAGCGCCACGCCGAAGGGGGTCGAGAACTTGGCGGCATAGGCGGTCGGCGGCCGGCGCTTCAGCTCGATCGGCTCCCAGAGGCGGTGCACGATGCCTTCCGCCGTCTTGCAGACGATGCGCCTGATACCGTCGAGGGGCACGTTTCGCGCGCGCAGCTTCATGGCGACGTCGATATAGGGCTGCACCATCGTGCCGCAGGGATAGGGCTTGAAGGTGATGCCATCCATCACGAAGGTCTTGCCGAGGCCGTCGAACAGCCGGTCGGTCTTCGGCTCGATCGACGGGGCGAAGGTCTTGAAGGCGCCATGCGTACCCTCGAAGACCAGGCGCGGGCCGAAGAAGCCCGCCTCCGCCATGGCGACGGCGCGCAGCGCCGACTGCGCCGACCAGCCGGGATGCATGCGCTTGGTCCAGCTTCCGTCGCCGAGATATTCGATGATGCCCGAGGCCATCGAGCCGGCGATGCCGAGCGCATCGACGATGACCTTTTCAGACGCGCCGCGGGCGACCGCGATGCCGAAGGTGGCGGCGAAGGTGCCGAGCACGGCGGTCGGGTGAAAGCCGGCCTTGTGGACCGCTTTGGGAAGCGTCAGCGCCAGCCGGCAGAGCACCTCCGTACCGACCGCAATACCGAGCATCACCCGGTCGTTGGTCAGATGATATTTCTGCGCGGCGGCAAGAAGTGCGGGAACGATGACGACGCCGGAATGCACCGGCCCGCCCTCGAACGTGTCGTCGAAATCCTCGCCATGCGCCGCCGTGCCGTTGACGAGGGCGGCACTGGAGGCGGAGACGCGTTCGGCGTGGCCGACGATGATATGGTCGCCCGGCTCGGCGGCAGCCTTGGCGGCCGCGACATAGTCGGTTCCGCGCGCAGAGATGCAGAGGCCGATGATGTCGACCAGGATGTCGCGGCTCTTGGCAAGGGTCGCCGGCGGCAGGTCGTCAGGCGCAAGCGTGGCGCCCCAGGCGGCCAGGCGCTGCGACACGGAGGGCTTGGTGTTGTCATTGCTCATAAGTCAGCTTTCGGCATTTTCGGAGAAGGTCGAGGACGGGCGATGGCGCAGCATGTCGTAGGCGCGCTTGGCGATGGAACCGCCGATGAAGAGGAAGGCGAGGATGAGCAGGCCGAGCGAAATCCGGTCGTCGACGAAGATCATCCAGTCGTCGCCCGACAGCACCAGCGAACGTCGGAAATTGCTTTCCACGAGATAGCCGAGCACGAGGCCCAGCACGGTCGGCAGGAAGGGAAAGCGCAGCATGCGCATGAAGAAGCCGAGCACGCCGGCCGCGATCATGATGCCGAGATCGAAGGCCTCGTTGTGGATCGAATAGATGCCGGAGAGGATCAGCGCGAAGATGAAGGCGTTGAGATAGGGCCGCGGCCGGTTGACGAGCCAGATGCAGACCGGAAGCATCGCCATGCCGATCAGAAGCTGGCCGATCGCCGCCGTGAAGAGGCCGGCATAGAGGCCGTAGACCACCTCGCCGGATTTCTGGAACAGCATCGGACCCGGCACGATGCCGTGGATCAGGAAGCCGCCGAGCAGGATCGCCGTCGAGTTGGAGCCCGGAATGCCGAAGGACAGAAGCGGCACCAGCGCGGTTTCGGCCACCGTGTTGTTGGCGGTCTCGGGGGCAGCGATGCCTTCCGGCGAGCCCTTGCCGAATTCCTCCGGATAGCGCGACCAGCGGCGCGCCTCGTTGTAGGACATGAAGGAGGCGATGGTGCCGCCGGCGCCGGGCATGACGCCCTCGAAGGTGCCGATGCCGTTGCCGATCAACTGCGCCGGGATGAGCCTTTTGGCGAGCTTCCAGTCGGGAAACTGGATGCGCGGCCGCGAGGTCACGCGCTCGTCCTGCCCGCGCTTGCCGGCCTGCACCAAAAGCTCGCTCATGGCAAAGAGGCCGACCATGATCATCACGGGCTCGATGCCGCCGAGAAGCTCGGCCGAGCCGAAGGTGAAGCGCGTGCCGCCGGTAACGGGGTCGCTCCCGATGGTGGCGATGATCAGGCCCAGGATCGCGGCAATCAGGCCCTTGACGAGGTTCTCGCCCGACAGCGTCGCGATGACCGAGAGGCCGAGGATGCCGAGCGCGAAATAGGCCATGGGTGTGAAGGCGAGCGCCACCTGCGCCAGCGGGCCGGAGAGCGTCATCAGCATGGCAAGGCCGAAGAGGCTGCCGATCACGCCGGAATAGAGCGAGATGCCGAGCGCCAGCCCGGCCTTGCCCTGCCGGTTCATCTCGTAGCCGTCGATGACGGTCGCCGCCGCCGCATTGGTGCCGGGCGTGCGGATCAGGATCGCCGGAACCGAGCCGCCATATTCGGCGCCGATATAGGTGGAGGCGAGCAGCACGATCGCGTTGGTCGGGTCGAGCGTATAGGTGAAGGGCAGCAGCAGCGCCATCGTGATCGAGGGCGAGATGCCGGGCAGCGCGCCGCCCATGATGCCCCAGGTGACGCCGATGAGGGCAGCGAGGATGATCTGCCAGTCGAGCAGGAAGGCCGCGGTATGGGTGAGCGTTTCCATGGATCAGAACTCCGGGACCGTCAGAGGCCGAGGCTGGCGAGAAGGCCGGACGGCATGCGCACGCCCAGCACGATGACGAACATCACCCAGAGGAAGACGGCGCCGAGCACGGCCACCGCCAGCACGCGCCCCTTGTTGCCGGCACCAAGATAGAGCGCCGTCACGAGAAGCAGGACGGCGACGGAGATGAGATAACCGAGCGTCTCGACGAGGAAGATGTAGCCGATGCCGATGGCGAGCAGGCCGGCGGCGAAGGCGATCTTCCGG
>CAMPIK010000219.1 GCA_946886325.1 uncultured Shinella sp. | reverse complement strand
GCCAGCAACGCGGCCTCGGACGTCAACCGCTGTTCGTCGAAGCCGGGCGACGCTTCAAGGAGCAGCTTCACCTGCGCGGCAAGGCGTTCGCGTATGGCAGCGGGCTCCCTGGATGGATCTGCCTCGGCGGCGAGCGTCAGCCGTTCTATCGTGTCGACATGGGCCGACAGCACCTCGCCCAGCGCTGCGCCTTCCTGCCGGCGCGCCGCCTCAAGCCCATCCATCGCCTGGTCGAGCGTCGCGATGATCGCCTTGTCGAGATCGGGCAGCATGGCCGGGTCGTCGGTTGCCTCGGGCACATCGAACACACCCCGAAGCGCCAGCAGGCCGTCCGCGGAGGCCGGCGCACAGCCGAACTGCTTCTCAAGCCGCTTCGCCAGTTCGGCTACATCCTTCAGGAAATCCTCGTTGATGACCGGCTGGGTGGCCGAACCCGTCCGCACGAGATTGAGCGTCCCCTGTAAGTTGCCCCGCGCAAATCGCCGCTGCAGCGCCTGCCGAGCAGACATCTCCAACCGGTCGAAGCCGGCAGGCAGCCGCAGCCTCACATCGAGGCCCTTGCCGTTGACCGAGCGCAGTTCCCACGAAATGGCGCCGCCGGCAGATTCGCCGGTTGCGCGGGCAAAGCCCGTCATGCTCTGCAAAGCCATATCGTCAGGCCCCCGCCCTTACTCGCACCGCGCCGGCGCTACTGGCTGTCGCTTTCCGGCGCGGTCTCACCTTCGGCGGCGGGCGGCTGAGCGGCGGTTTCTTCCGCCTGCTTCTTTTCCAGCGCGCGCCACCGCGCGACGTTCTCATTGTGCTCTTCGAGCGTTGTCGCGAACACATGGCCGCCAGTCCCGTCGGCGACGAAGTAGAGGTCTTCCGTCTTTGACGGATTGGCAACCGCCTCGAGCGAAGCCCGGCCCGGATTGGCGATGGGCGTGGGCGGCAAGCCATTGATGACGTAGGTGTTGTAGGGCGTCGGCTTGTCGATGTCGGAACGGTAGATCGGACGGTCTGACGGCTTGCCCTTGCCGCCGAAGAGGCCGTAGACGATCGTCGGGTCCGACTGCAGGCGCATGCCCTTGCCGAGCCGGTTGAGGAAGACCGCCGCGACGCGCGACCGCTCGTCGGCAACCCCGGTCTCCTTCTCGACGATCGATGCCAGCGTCACGAATTCCTCGATATCCTTGAGCGGGTGATCGGGCGCGCGGCGCTCCCAGATACTTTCGACGAGCTTCTTCTGCTCGGCGAGCATCTTGTTGATGACCTCCTGCCTGGTCGTCCCGCGCGTGAAGCGCTGTGTGTCCGCGATCAGGGTGCCTTCCTGCGGCATCTCGGGCGGCATGTCGCCCGTCAGCACCTCGTTGGAGGCGATGCGTTGGAAGGCCTGATCCACCGTCACGCCTTCCGGGACCGTCAGCGAATACAGCATGGAACGGCCGCTCTTCAGCAGTTCCATGATCTCGTGCATCGAGGCGCCGGCCTTGATCTCGTATTCGCCTGCCTTCAGCTTGTCGTCGTTGTCATAGGCCTGGACGCCGAGACGGAAGATCACGCCGTCGGAGATGAGCCCGTTGCGCTCCAGCAGGTCGGCGATCTGGATCAGCCCGGTGTTCGGCTTGACCAGCACGGTGTCGTTCTCGGTCGAAGGCCCGCGTTCCTCGAACGTCGCCTTGCCGTACCACAGCGCCAGGCCTGCGCCTGCCGTCACAAGGACGATCGCCGACATCAGGAAATTCATGAAAACGACGACCTGGCTGCGCGCGCGCCGCGAACGCCTTGGCGGCACCGGACCGGCCGTCGGCCGCAGCGCCTCGCTGGCAGACTTGGGCACGATCGGCTTCGGGGACTCGGCGCGGTTGCCGAAACTATCCTGGCTGGCCGGGCTGTCGTTCATTTCGCGCGCTCTCGGATCTGTCGGTGCGAACCGGCGACGTTACTGTCGAATATGGCGAAATTGGAAGCGCGCGCCGGCATCACCGGCGACGCGTCAGCCTGCATAACGCTGGAAGATCAGCGATGCGTTGGTTCCACCAAATCCGAAGGAATTGGAAAGCACAGTGTCGATCTGCCGCTCGCGCGGCTTGTGCGGCACGAGGTCGATCGGAGTTTCGACCGAAGGATTGTCGAGATTGATCGTCGCGGGCGCGATGTTATCGCGGATGGCGAGAATCGAGAAGATCGCCTCGGCCGCGCCGGCCGCGCCCAGCAGATGGCCGGTCGACGACTTCGTCGAGGACATCGAGACCTTCGACGCTGCATTGCCGAGCAGGCGCTCCACGGCGCCCAGTTCGATCGTGTCGGCCATGGTCGAGGTGCCGTGGGCGTTGATGTAGTCGAGGTCGGCCGCCGTCAGCTTCGCACGCTTGAGCGCCGCGCTCATCGAGCGGAACGCGCCGTCGCCGTCCTCGGCCGGGGCGGTGATGTGGTAGGCGTCGCCGGACATGCCGTAGCCAGTGACCTCTGCGTAGATCTTCGCGCCGCGCGCCTTGGCGTGCTCGAGTTCCTCGAGAACCAGAACACCGGCGCCCTCGCCCATGACGAAGCCGTCGCGGTCCTTGTCGTAAGGGCGAGAAGCCTTCTCAGGCGTGTCGTTGAATGCGGTGGCCAGCGCGCGGCAGGCCGCGAAACCGGCGATCGAAAGGCGTGTGATCGGCGATTCAGTGCCACCGGCGACCATCACGTCGGCATCGCCGAGCGCCACGATGCGCGCCGCATCGCCAATGGCATGCGCGCCGGTCGAGCAGGCGGTCACCACCGAGTGGTTCGGGCCCTTGAGGCCGTGCCGGATCGACACCTGGCCGGACACAAGATTGATGATGTTGCCGGGAATGAAGAACGGGCTGATGCGGCGCGGTCCGCGCTCCTGCAGGATCAGCGCGTTCTCGGCGATGCCCTCGATGCCGCCGATGCCGCAGCCGATCATCACGCCGGTCGTGTTCTGCTCGTCGGCGGTCTTCGGCTCCCAGCCCGAATCCTTCAGGGCTTCGTCGGCCGCCGTGATGCCATAGGTGATGAAATCGCCGACCTTGCGCTGCTCCTTCGGCTCCAGGAAATCGTCCGGATTGAAGGCGCCCTCGCCGTCGCGGGGAATCATGCTGGCGATCTTGCAGGGCAGGTCGGAAACGTCGAACCGGTCGATGGTCCTGGTCGAGCTGCGGCCCGAAAGCAGATGCTTCCAGCCATGCTCGACGCCAACCCCGTAGGGGGACAGCAGCCCCAGACCGGTGACGACAACGCGCCTCATGCGTGATCTCTAGCTTTCACGGGAAGGACGGGGACGCGCGACGCGTCCCCGCGAGGCGACGAGATCAGGCGGATGCCTTCTCGATATACTTCACGGCATCGCCGACCGTGAGGATGGTCTCGGCGGCGTCGTCAGGGATCTCGACGCCGAACTCCTCCTCGAACGCCATGACCAGCTCGACCGTGTCGAGGCTGTCCGCGCCCAGGTCATCGATGAAGCTCGCCTGCTCCGTGACCTTTTCCGCATCGACGCCGAGATGCTCGACGACGATCTTCTTGACGCGCTCTGCGGTATCGCTCATTTGGGCATCCTCGTATCGATGTTCTGTTTGACCCTCGTTAGCGGCCCGCTTGCCGCTAATCAAGCTCTAAAGATGTCGGCGCCGAAGCGCCCAAAACTGCCGGAAATCGGCCTGCGCGTCCCCGACGGATGGCCGGATTACACGAAAACTCGGTCCGGTCAAAGGCGAAAACCGCGTATTTCCGGCCTTCCTCAGAACATCGCCATGCCGCCGTTGACGTGCATCGTCTGTCCGGTGACGTAGGCGGCTTCCTCCGAGGCGAGATAGGCGACCGCCGCGGCGACTTCCGCGCCTGCCCCCATGCGTTTCATCGGAATGGTCCCCATGATCGCGTCCTTTTGCTTGTCGTTCAGCTTCTCCGTCATCGCTGACTCGATGAAGCCCGGCGCGACGCAATTGACGGTCACGTTGCGGCTGGCGATCTCCTGCGCGAGCGACTTCGTGAAGCCGATCATGCCGGCCTTCGAGGCGCAGTAATTGGCCTGTCCCGGATTGCCGGTGACCCCGACAACCGAGGTGATGTTGACGATGCGCCCGTATCGGCGGCGCATCATCGGATGGGTCAGTTCGCGGGTCAGCCTGAAGACCGAGGTCAGGTTGACCTCCAGCACGGCATCCCAGTCGTCGTCCGACATCCTGACGAAGAGCCCGTCCCGGGTGATGCCGGCATTGTTGACGAGGATGTCGACGCCCTCCAGATCGGCTTCGGCCTTCTGACCGAGCGCCTTCACGGCGTCACGGTCCGCGAGGTCGGCCGGGAACAGCTTGACACGGTCTCCAAGCTCGGCCGCCAGCGCTTCCAGCTTCTCGACCCGCGTTCCATGGAGACCGACCGTGGCGCCCTGCGCGTGAAGCGTGCGGGCGATCGCCTCGCCGAGCCCGCCCGAGGATCCGGTCACCAGCGCCTTGCGGCCTGTCAGGTCGAACATCAAGTGCTCCCTCTTCTGTCGAACGGCAAAGTAGGAAGTGGCGAACAGGAAGAAAGGGGCGCCTACTCACTACTTGCCAATTCGCTGCTCGCTTATCCCAACGCCTCGACCGCTGCATCGATGTCAGCCGGACCGCTCACATTGGCCGTCGCGATATCGCGGCTGATACGTCGCGCCAGACCGGAAAGGACCTTGCCGGAGCCTAGTTCATAGAGGGTCGAGACGCCGTTGGCGGCGAACCATTCGACCGTCTCGCGCCAGCGCACCCGGCCGGTCACCTGCTCGACAAGCCGCTTCGCGATTTCCTCGGCATCGATGAGCGGCTCGACCACCACGTTTGCGACCACCGGAACGACGGGCGGGTTCTTCTGAACCTGCGCCAGCGCTTCGCGCATTTTCTCGGCGGCCGGCGCCATCAGCGCTGAATGGAACGGCGCCGAAACCGGCAGCATCAGCGCGCGCTTGGCGCCTTTTTCAGTGCAGATGCGGGCCGCATGCTCCACGGCCGGCTTAGCACCGGAGATCACGAGTTGGCCGCCGCCATTGTCGTTGGCGATCTGGCATACCGAGCCCTGTCCCGCCTCGGCGCAGGCTGCCTCGACGTCGCGCGCCTCCAGGCCGATGATCGCTGCCATCGCGCCTTCGCCGACGGGGACCGCGGCCTGCATCGCGTCGCCGCGAATGCGCAGCAGCCGCGCCGTGTCGGCCAGCGAGAACGTTCCGGCGGCGCACAGCGCGGAATATTCACCCAGAGAATGGCCGGCAACATAGGCGACGTGGTCGAGCACCCTGATGCCGCGTTTCTCCAGCACCCGGATCGCGGCCATCGACACCGCCATCAGCGCCGGTTGCGCGTTGGCCGTCAGCGTCAACGTCTCTTC
>CAMPIK010000218.1 GCA_946886325.1 uncultured Shinella sp. | reverse complement strand
ACCAGGTGCCCGCCTTGTCGGCGATGTCCATGTTCTTGCCGCCGGAATAGGTCAGTGTCAGCCCGTGGATGGCCGATAGCATGCCGAGCGTGACGATCAGCGAATTGAGCCTGAGGTAGCCGACCAGAAAGCCGATCAGCGCGCCGAGACACAGCGTCATCGCGAACATGACGGGAATGGCGAGCGCAGGGCCGATCGTGTCATGCAGGTCAAGCACCACGATCGTCGAAAACGACATCATCGAGCCGACCGAGAGATCGAGATTGCCGCTGATGACGACAAAGGTGACGCCGAGCGCCATCACGCCGAGAATGGCGGAGGAGCGCACGACGCCCATTATATTGCTTGGATCGACAAACCGCGCATTGGCGACGGTGAACCCGATCATGAACAGAATGAAGGCGATGAGGATGCCCTGACGCGCCAGAAAGCCGCCGATGTCCGATTTCGTCATTTCCGCCATTGGCTCCTCCCAAAGCCGGTCTCATGCCCGCTTGCCGGCAATTGCCGACGCAGCATTTTCAGACCAGTGTCATGCCGCCGTCGATCATCACGATCTGGCCGGTCATGTAGTCGCTTTCCGCCGACGCCAGGAACGTCGTCGTCCCCGTGATATCCGCGGGCCTCGCGACACGGCCTTTCAGAATGCCCGCCGCGAATTCCTCCATCGCCTGTCCGGGACGCTCAGCGGCCCCGATGTTCATCAGGTCGCGATCGACCTCTTCCCACATCTCGGTCGCAACCACGCCCGGAGCGAATCCGGTCACGGTGATGTCATGCTCCGCCAGATCACGGGCCGCCGACTGGGTCAACGAGACCACCGCCCATTTGCTTGCGCAATAGGGCGCGACATTGCCGAAGCCCTGCCGGCTGGCGACCGAGGCCGTGTTGATGATCTTGCCGCCCGTTCCCTGGGCGATCATCTGGCGCGCCGCCTCCTGCATGCCGATCAGGCAGCCGAGCCCGTTGACGCCCATGATGAAATGCCAGTTCTCTTCGGTGACGTCGAGAAAGTTCATCGGCTTGTTGACGCCGGCATTGTTGAACTTGACGTCGAGCTTGCCGAAGGTGCCGACCGTGTGCGCGATCATCGCGCGAACCTCGGTCCTGTCGGTGACATCGACGCGGAACGAGGTCACCCTGCCGCCGTTCCCGGCCGCTTCATGCGCCCCCTCTTCGGCAGCCTTCCTGGCGCCGTCGGCGTCGATGTCGGCGAAGCAGACGTCGGCCCCCTCTTGCAGCAAGGCCTTGCCGATCGCCCGGCCGATTCCCCTGGCAGCACCGGTCACGATACAGGACCGGCCGGATACGCGGCCCATGCCTGCCTCCGTCTCGAAATTGGAAATGACAAGAAGAGGAGCGCGGACAACCGGCCGCGCTCCCGCTCGCGACGGCCGCGTCAGAAGACGGGCTTGTCGAAGTCCTTCATGTTGTCCTGGGTGATCTTCGGCGTGTCGAAATAGTTCAGGAACGGAATGTCCTTGCCGTCCAAAATGTCGATCGCCGTCTGCAAGGCGGCCTTGGCGTCGTCGACCGGCGACTGGTAGATCGAGCCCCAGTATTCGCCGCGCTCCATCGCCTCATATCCGACCGAGAAATTGGTTGCCCCGACGAAGATGATACCCTCGCGGCCAGCCGCCTTGGCGGCATTGAGGGCGCCGACGCCCATGTTGTCGTCGCCGGCATAGACGCCGTCGATATCGTCATATTTGACCAGGAAGGCTTCCATGACCTTCTGCGACTTCTCGCGGTTCCAGTCGCCCGGCTGCGTCTCCACCAGTTCGACGTTCGGGCAGACCGCCGGAAGACGATCCTCGAAACCCTTGGCCCGCTCGATCGCCGTCGTATAGCCCGGCTGGCCGGAGATCTGGACGATCTTCGCCTCGTTTTCGATACCCATCGCCTTGAACTTGTCGCACATGATCTCGGCAGCGCGCGATCCCTGCGTGATATTGTCAGGCCCCGAGAAGGACTTGACGAAGTCGAAGCCCTCTTCGGCGATGTTGGAATTGGTGACGATGACCGGGATGCCGGCGTTGTGGGCCTTGCGCACGGCCGGAATGACGGCCTCGCCATTGGTCGGCCAGATGATGATGGCATCGACCTCCTGCTGGATGAGGTCTTCCACCTGGGCGATCTGGCGCGCGACGTCGCCGCCGGCATCCAGCACCACCGTTTCCACCTTGTCGTTGGCTTCGGCGGCAGCGACGAACGCCTTCTCATAGGTCGTCTGGTAGCTGTCGACGCCGACATTGTTCTGCGTGATGCCGATCTTGTAGTCAGCGGAAAAAGCCGCGCCGGCAACGGCAATTCCGGCCATGGCGGTCGTCGCGGCAAGCAACATGCGAATGTTCATCTCGTTCCTCCCAATGCGTTAAATCTTCGGCCGCTTTGCAATCGGATCAACCGATTGCACGCCGGCTCGTGGCTGCCCGAACCTCCTCTGGGCAGCGGCTACACAGTGCCGCGTCGAGCCGCGGAAGAGAGCACGAAATATATCCATTCTGAATATTTGAATATCCATTTTGGACTTTTTCCCCATAGTCTCGAAATGTCATTCTGAACATTTTTGAGAGGTCGCCATGAACGCGAACAAGAAGACCGAGGGCTTCCCGAAATCCGCAACGCGCCGCGTCGGCACCGAAGCAGAACGAGGGGCACCATTTCAAATGAAGAAGGGAGGAGCAAGCGCGGAGCCTGTGACGGCGTCAAAGAGCGACCGGGACGAGATGATCAATGTGATCTCCTTCCTCGATGCCTTTGCCGGCGAACTTGAAGACACAGTCGATTTCTTCGCGCCCAATCCGCAATTCCGCATGTCGCTGCATCTGGTCAGAAGTCATCTGGAAGCAAAGGCCGTCACGCCGACCTCGCTGATCGGTGCGTCCGGCGTGCCCTATGCGACCGCGACGCGCCGCATCCGGGAGATGATCGACGGCGGCCTGATCGAGCAGCGGCCCCGCACCCGCAGCGGCAAGACCTTCACGCTGCATCCGAGCGACGCCCTGCTTGAAAACTGGGTTCAGTTGACCGGCCGGCTGCAACGTCTCGCCGCGTCGCACTTTCCCGGCCTGAACCGGAAGAGCGACGCAGTCGAGGACTACTATTTCGGCGGCTCCTACATGGCCGCCCGCCCCATTCCACCGCTGAATGTCCTGCCGGAGCCGCTGCGCATTCCGGGCGGCGTGCGTGTGCTCGTGCATGGCGATCCGACCTTCATGGTGATGGGTCATCTCAAGCGGCAGTTCGAACAGGTCGTCGGCACGGAAATCCATCAGCGCGCCTTTTCCATCGACCGCCTGCACCAGGAGATCCTGAAGAACGCCGAGCGGAAGGCAAGCCGTTACGACATCGTTGCCTTCGACCTGCCCTGGCTCGGCGAACTCGCCGCAAACGACGTGCTGATGCCGCTCGACGAGGCGCTTGATGTCGCCCGACTCGATCCGGCCGACTTCCACACCGCCGGCTGGAAGGCCACCCATTGGGGCGGCAAACCCTATGGCGTGCCTGCCCAGACGACGCCGGAGCTGCTGCTCTACCGCAAGGACCTGTTCTCCGAGGCCGGCCTCGAACCGCCGGCATCGACCGCAGACGTCATCCGCGCCGCACGCGAGTTCCACGATCCGACCCGTGGCAAATACGGCATCGCCTGGAATGCGGCGCGCGGCACGGCGCTCGGCCATACGTTCCTGATGATGCTCGCCGATTTCGGTCAGCCCGTCATCGACCTGCCGCCAATTGCCGGCGGTTTCGACACCGACAGGCTCGACCGGATGGAAATCCGTCCGATGATCGATTGCGAAGCGGGCTTCGAGGCGGCCGAATATCTGATGGACCTGCTGCAATATTCGCCGCCCTATATCCTCTCCATGTCCTGGTACGAGCGGGTGCGCCCCTATGCGGCGGGCGACGTCGCGATGGCCTATGGCTACACGCTACTGGCACCCTATTTCGAACTGGACGCGACGTCTCCTGCGCACGGCCAGACGGGCTACCTGCCGCATCCGGTCGGCCCCGGTGCCGCGCCGATCGCGCCGGTCGGCGGCTATGCGATGGGGATCCCGCGCAACCTTCATCCCGAGCGCCTGCGCGCCGCCGCCGAGGCGCTGATCGTCTTCACCTCGCCCGAGGCGCAGAAGCTCTACATCCAGAACGGAAGCCGCACCAATCCGCGCTACTCGGTCGGCGCCGACCCGGAAGTTCGTCGCTCGTCCGACATTTTCGAGGCGATCGACTCGATGTCCTGGCGCGACGAACTTCAGTTCTGGCCGCGTCCGCCGATCCCGCAGATCTCCGAGATCATCCGCATCTGCGGCGAAGAATTCCACGACATGCTGCGCGGCAGCGTTACGCCAAAAACCGCGTTGCGCCGGGCGCAGGACAGAGCCGATCGCGCGATACGCGAAACCAGTCAAGCAGGGAGGAAACCATGGACCCGAACCGCCTCAAGGGCAAAAACATCCTGATCACAGGCGCGGCGCGCGGCATGGGCGCCGCCAATGCGGAAACCTTTGCCCGGCAGGGCGCCAATGTCTGCCTGGGGGACCTGGACCTCGACGAAGCGCAGAAGGTTGCCGACCGCATCAACGCTGACGGCAACGGCAAGGCAATCGCCGTCCGGATGGACGTGACGCGGCGCGAGGACAACGCCAGTGCCGTCGCAGCGACGGTCGAGGCATTCGGCTCGATCAATATCGGCCTCTTCAATGCCGGCCTCAACAAGCCCCGCTTCTTCATGGACATCGACGAAGACAACTGGGACATGATCATGTCCGTCAACACCAAGGCGATGTGGCTCGGCATGCAGGAAACGGCCCGCCAGATGATCGCCCAGGGGCCGATGGAGGGACATCCCTACAAGATCATCAATGTCGGCTCGATCGCCTCGCGCAAGCCGCTGATCGACGTGACGGTCTACTGCACCTCGAAATACGGCTGCCTGGCGCTCACCCATTGCGGCGCCGTGGCGCTTGCCGAGCACAACATCACCGTCAACGGCTATGCGCCGGGCGTCGTCGTGACGCCGCTCTGGGAGCAGCTCGACAAGGACCTTGTCGAAATCGGCTTCAAGGAGAAGGCAGGCCAGGCCTACGAGGACATCACCAGGAACGAGCTGAAGATCAAGCGGGTCTCCTATCCCGACGACATCGTCGGCACGGCATCGTTCCTCGCGAGCGACGACAGCGACTACATGACCGGCCAGATGATCCACATCGACGGCGGCTGGTGCATCCAGTAACGCATTGAACTTTTACATTTTTTCACGCGACACGGGTGCGCATGCACGCGCCCGGAGGAGGAAGCCATGTCTCGCGCCCTGACACCCAATATCCTGACGCCCCT
>CAMPIK010000217.1 GCA_946886325.1 uncultured Shinella sp. | reverse complement strand
CCGCAAGAGTCTTCTGCGTGCCGCCGGTCGACAGCAGCTTCACGCCCTTGTCGGCAAGCGCGCGGGCAAGGTCGACGATGCCGGTCTTGTCGGAGACGGAAAGAAGCGCGGTGCGGACCGCGACGCGGTCTGGGGCGGGAATTTTCTTGGAGGCGACGGCCATGGCAATGCTCCGGGGCAGCGCCGGGGCAGGGCACGCCGGCGGAAGGACACTGCCGCCCGGTTAACACAGGTGGGCAAGGCTGAAAACCGCCAATCAGGCTCCGTCAGCCGGAACGGTGCGTCATCAACCACTGGATTTCAGGCAGATCGCCGACGCGCATCGTTACCGCAAGCTGGCGCGCCGCCCGCACGCCCGAGGGATCGGCGAAGAAGACGTCCTCCTCCTCGAGGATCGGCGCGTCGAGACAGGTCAGCACCCACAGTTCGCCATCCGGCGCGACGAGCCGCACTTCGTTCTCGCCAACCGGTACGATGCGGATGGACGGGTGGATATGGAAACGCACGACCGCCACGTCGCCGTTCGAGGGCTGCGGCGCGCCGCCATTCGTCTGCAGGAAGCGTTCGCGGCCCCGGATCTCGTTGCCCTTGGCGTTCAGGTAGATATCCCGCTCGTAGATCAGGCCGAAATCGCCGGCATAACCGTCATGGCTGGCCGTGAGGCCCGTTGCGCCATCCTGCCCCTCGTAGCGGCTGGCCTTCACCTCCGTCACGCCACCCGTCAGGATCGGGCCGAGAAAGCGGGAAGACGAGATCCGCGACGAGGACGTGTCGTTGAGCGTTGCGACCGAATGGGCCGCCGTCGCGCGCGACAGACGGCGGATTTCGGCACCGGCGAACCGCGGCATGCCGGAATTGACCACGAAACGGTGTTTACCCGACGACATTTCGAACGAAAGACAGCCGGCGGATGCCGTTGCCGACAATTCGTCGGACAAGGGTTTTCCCGCATCGACGAGAACGACCGTTTCGCCGCAGGATAGCCGCTCGTATCCGGTCTGCGGCAGCGTGCGGAAGGGTGGGCCGGACGTTTCGTCATAGCGCAGCACGGAAATCAATTCATTCGCCAGCGTATGGGTCGCACCGTTGAAGAGCGCCAGTTCTCCGCCCTGGTGACGGAAAAAGCGCAGGGCGGGATAAAGGCGGTCGATGCAGGAGATGAGACGCTGCGGACTGTCGTGGCCGAGGTTCACATAGGTCTGGCGCAAAGGCAGAAGGTCGAGCAGCAGGTCGAGCCCGACGCGCGGATTGCGCGACACATGCCCGCCATCCGGCAGGATCTGGCGTTCGAGTTCGCGATCGAGATTGCGGGCCGCCCGGCGGATCACCGCAGCCGAAGCGGGCATGGCGAGCGATGCCATGGCAAGCGCGATCCGGACACGCAGGCGGATCTCGCCGTCGCGCGTCGTGTCTGCCACATGTTTGAGATAGCGAACCTGGAACGCGAGCGTCTTCAGGAAGCGCCGGTAGAAGCCGTAATCGGCATCCTTGAGCACGACGGGGGAATGGGAGAGCCAGGCAATGATGCGCAGCGAGATGACATCCGGCCGCCACGCGACGCCGCCAATCACCCGCCCGTGACCCTGGGTCCATTCGTCGACGATTCGCCGCGCAAACGGCCCCGCCTTGTCCGCCGGCGCCGCACGCATGTGCCGAAGCCAGCCGAAGGCATGAAGCCGTTCGGCAAACGGCTCTGAGGGAAGCTCAAGCGACAAAGGCGATTCGCCGTCGCATTCGAGCACGCGGCCGGCGAGCGGGAACCGGCCTGCGAGTATCTCCTCCGCCGCATGCGAATCGACCGAATGAAGATCCGTCGGCGCGACGATGAGGCGGGTCGGCGCGCTGCCGGCAAAACGAAGGGCGGAAATGCGGCCGACGGCAAGCCGCCGCGAGAAACGTCGCCATCCCTCACGCAAATACAGATAGAGAAGCCGGCGCCGGTCGGAAAACCGCATGGTTAATAAAGTGCCTCCTTGCCCTATTGGTATGCACAGGCACAAACCGCGTCAATCGAGCCCCTCGACGACCCTGTTGACGGCGCGGGAAAAGAGCGGGGGCAAGGCATCAGATGCGGCGAAGCACCGCCGCATAAAAGCCGTCGAGCCCGCCCGGCCGGCCCGCCGCCGCCGGAAGCATGGCCGGCGTCGCGCGAAACGCGCCCTCAGGCGATATCGCGTCTTCCAGCCCGGGCCAGTGTGCCGGGTCGATCGGCTCCAGAATCACGTCAGAGCGATCGGAAAGGACACGCGCGACGACCTCTTCGCCTTCGGATGGGTCGAGCGAGCAGTTGGAAAAGACGATCCGTCCGCCCGGCCGCGCGAGGCCGATGGCGTGGCGCAGCAGCTTTTCCTGAAGTGCTGCCAGCTTGGCGATGTCCTCGGGACCTTTCGTCCAGAGCACGTCGGGATGCCGGCGGATCGTGCCCGTCGAGGAACAGGGCGCATCCAGCAGAACGCCGTCGAAACCCTCGCCCGGCTTGAAATCGAGCAGGTTGCTTTCAAGCGTGCGCACCTGGAAGCCGAGACGGTCCATATTCGATTGCAGCCGCCGCAGGCGGCTTGCGGACTGGTCCAGGGCGGTCACCGCGGCGCCTGCCAAAGCAAGCTGAGCTGTCTTGCCGCCGGGCGCGGCGCAGAGATCGACGACGCTCTTGCCACCGAGATCGCCGAACAGGCGCGCCGGAATGCTGGCGGCGGCGTCCTGGACCCACCAAGCGCCTTCGTCGAAGCCTTCGAGGGCCGCCACCGACCCCGAGAAGGAGGCAAGCCGGACGGAACCCGTGGGCAGGACCCAGCCGCCAAGCCGTTCGGCCCATTGCTCCGCATCCGACTTGACCGTCAGGTCGATGGCCGGCGGCTCGAGCTGCGCCTCCGAGATCGCCTGTGCATGAACCGGCCCGTAGACATTCGCCAGCCTGGCATGAAACCAGGCGGGAATGACCGGTTGGGACCGCGTAGCGGCAAGTAGTTCGGTCTTTTCACGGGCGAGGCGACGCAGCACCGCATTGACGAGGCTCGCAAACCGGCGATTGCGCGGGTCGGTCTGCGCTTGCTCGACAGCGAGATCGACGGCAGAATGATCCGGGATGTCGAGATAGAGGATCTGCGTCGCGGCGGCGACCAGCACGTGATGCAGTGCCCGCGCGCCCTCCGGAAGCGGCGTCTGCACGAGCGAGCCGAGAATGGCCTCGATGCGCGGCAGATGCCTGAGCGCGGTGTTGAGAATGGCGCGCACCAGCGCCCGGTCGGCATCGGAGAGCGCCCGATAGGCCGGATTGCCGCTGTCATTGTCCAGCATTCCGTCGAGCGGCGTCTTGCGATCGATCACCGCCGCGAGGATCTTCGCGGCTGCCTGCCGGCACTGGAGGCCCGGTTTTTCAGCCTTTGCTGGCGAAGCATCCGATGTTGTTGCAGGCTGCCGGTGATGTCGTTTCGGCTGCGATTTGTTTCTCTGCGTGTCGTTCAAGACCAGGGGCCTTTCGGTGGTTCGGAGCCACCGCGTCCCCAGCCCGTCGGCGGCACGGAGCGCGATTTGCGCACGGGACTAGCAGGCCGGACCGCTTCCGTCGAGCGCTGCCGCATCTCCTGCGCCAATCCTTCAAGCGCCGCGATCCGGTTTTCCGTGTTCGGGTGCGTGGAAAACAGGTTGTCCATGCGCTCGCCCGAGAGCGGATTGATGATGAACATATGCGCCGTCGCCGGATTCCGTTCGGCCGACATGTTCGGCACGCGCTCCGCCGCCATGGCGATCTTCTTCAACGCCGAAGCGAGCCACAGCGGATTGCCGCAGATTTCGGCCCCGCGCCGGTCGGCGGAATATTCGCGCGTCCGGCTGATCGCCATCTGCACCAGCATGGCGGCAAAGGGCGCGACGATCATCGTCACGAGAATACCGACAAAGCCGAGCGGATTGTTGTTGTCGCGGCTGCCGCCGAAGAACATGGCGAAATTGGCGAGCATCGAGATCGCACCGGCAAAGGTCGCAGTGATCGTCATCGTCAGCGTGTCGCGGTTCTGGATATGGGCAAGCTCATGCGCCATCACGCCCGCCACTTCCTCGTAGCTCAGCGCATGCAGGAGCCCGGTGGACGCGGCAACGGCAGCATTTTCCGGGTTGCGGCCGGTCGCAAACGCGTTCGGCTGCTCGCTGTTCAGCACATAGACGCGCGGCATCGGCAGGCCGGCATTCTTCGCCAGATCGCGCACGATGCCGTAATATTCCGGCGCCGTGCGCTCGTCGACCTCCTGCGCCCCGTACATGGAAAGCACCATGCGGTCGGAATTCCAGTAGGAGAAGAAGTTCATCGCGACCGCGACCACGAGCGCGATCATCATGCCGCCCTTGCCGCCGACAAGCAGGCCGACGCCCATGAAGAGCGCGGTCATGAAGGCGAGAAGCATGGCGGTGCGAACGATATTCATCCTGTTTCCGCTCCTTGACGGGTCCAGTTCGGGAACGTTTCACGTGAATCAACGCTTTGCGGACGTCTCTCACGCCCCTATATGATGGGGAACAACAGGACTTTCTTCAATATCGACGGACGAACTGGATGCAAAGCGACAACGACAACCAGGCGGACAGCGGCAAGGTTCTCTCCCCGGCGGCGCGGCGCGCCCTCCGGGAAGCGGAAGAGCGGCGCGCGAAAGCCGCCGAAGCCGAACCGCCCGCAGAAATCGGCGGACGCGGCGGCAAGGACCCCGCCCGCTTCGGCGATTGGGAAATCAACGGCCGCGCCATCGATTTCTAGATTTTATTCCTATTGTGCGCGTGGCGATTGCGGAATATATTCCTTTTATGGAATCGAAACCGCGCGCCGCACTTGTCCTGCACCTGCTTGCATCCTCCGTTGCAAGCGGCGCCGGTGCGGCCGATCGCATTTCCGGTCCCGTCGAGGCTGAAATCTTGCGGGTGATCGACGGCGATACGATCCTGGTCTCGGCAAAACCCTGGCCGCAGCAAAGCGTCGAGGTCTATGTGCGGCTTCGGGGCATCGACACGCCCGAGCTGCGCTCGCGCTGCCCTGCGCATCGGGAAGCCGCCCGCTCGGCGCGTGACCTTCTGACCTCTCTCGCATCGAACGGAATCCGCATCGCCCTGAGCGACATCGAGGGTGACAAGTTCTTCGGACGCGTCGTCGCGGACGTGCACCTTGCCGATGGCACGAATCCGGCTCACCATCTTCTGGAAGCCGGCCTCGGTGTTGCCTATGATGGCGGACACAAGGCCAGCACGACCTGTTTGGTGTCATTGGAACACTGATCGTGCCTGTTTGCCAGGAAGGCGGAAACGGCAAAAAGAAATGCCCCGCAGGCGATGCGGGGCACGATGGAATGGACCGACTTTT
>CAMPIK010000216.1 GCA_946886325.1 uncultured Shinella sp. | reverse complement strand
TCGATGGCGCCCAGCTGCTGGGACGTCAGGGCGCCGATCTGCCCGGTGGTCATGACGGCGATCTGATCAGTCGAGAGGCCGGCGATCTGGTCGGTGGACATCGCCGTGACCTGGGCGGTCGTGAGGACGGCAACCTGGTCGGTCGTCAGGCCGGCCATAGCATCGGTCGAAATGCCGGAGATGGCGCGGGCGCTGATGGCGGCGACTTCAGCCGTCGAGAAGAGGGCGATGTCGTCCGAGGAGAGGACGGCGAGATCGGCGGAGGTCATCGCGCCGATCTGGACGGCGGTCAGTGCTTCGACCTGGTCGGAGGTCAAGGCATTGAGCTGGTCCGTGGTGAGTGCGGCAACCGCCTTGGTGCTGAGCCCGGCAATCAGGTCGGTCGTGAGAACCGCGACATTGTCTGTGCTGAGGGACGCGATCTGCGTGGCCGTCAGCGCGCCTGCCTGGGCGGATGTCAGGACGGAAACCTGATCGGTCGTCAGAACGGCGATCTGGTTCGTCTTCATGGCCGCGATCTGGCCGGTGGAGAGCGCTGCGAACTGGTCGGTCGACAGGACCGCGACATTATCCGTCGAAAGGCCCATCAGCGCCTTGGTGCTGATGGCGGCGATTTCGGCGGTGGAGAAGGTGGCGATTTCATCGGTGCTGAGCGCCGAGAGGGCGGCCGAGCTGAGGGCGCCGATCTGGGCGGTCGTCAGGACGTCGATCTGGTCCGAGGTCAGCGCGCCGATCTGGGTGGAGGAGAGTGCCGCGACCTGGCCGGTGGCGAGGCTGGCGATCTGTGCCGATTCCAGAACCGCGAGCTGATCGACCGTCAGGCCCTTCATGCCGGCGGTCGTGACCGCGCCGAGCTGCTCGGTGGTGAGGATCGCGATATCGTCGGTCTCGAGAGCCGCGATCTGCGAGGACGACAGCGCCTTGACCTGTGCGGTGCTGAGGGCTGCCACGTCGTCCGTGGTCAGAGAAGCGATGACTGTGGTGGAAAGAGACCGGACTTGGGTGACGGTCAGGGAAGAAATGATCGATGTCATGGTCGCGCCCTATTGGAGTTAGCCGTTGCAAATTTCATCTCGCCAGCCACCGGTCCGCAAAGAGACCCCCGGTCTCCCTGCCTTGGCCCCCTGGTGCATCCTGCCCCTGGTGGCGGCGTTTCCCTCCGTTGGACGCCGCATGCGGCATCGGCCATTGGGAGTCCTTACGGACGACGACGATTTGATTGGGAACATGGCTTGCGAAAAGCCGGCGCGTTGGAAGGCATCATGCATCCAGGGCGTGCGATGCCCTGATTCCTACGCCAATCGGTGTCACCCTCCTGCCACGGCAGGACGGTTGCGGGGAGCCGGCTTTCGAGCTGATTTGCAATGCGTTTGCCTGCTGGACCCCGACGAGAGAATTATGCCGCAGTCCCTAATTTTAGGTTAACGTAACACACCGCATTTGATTTTCTATTGTCCCACGAAAAGTCAAAATTCACATTCGTCAAATTCATATCCGGTGTATATTCATAACAACCGGACTCAGCGGAATCGCAACGTTAACGTTTGCAAAACTGTTCTTTTTATCTTCCCGATGATCAAACATCACCACAAGCATCACTGCGATGAAGATATAACCTATAGGCGGTGGCTAGATATTCGACTTTACCGGTTGATTATCCCGAACAACATATGATTTATGCTTGTAGAATAGTTATTTTCGACTCGAATCACATCCGTATTTTCCGGAACAGGACTCACCGGCGAGAGAAGATTTTTGTTAACGCCCAGAAACCACCCGAAATTTCCAAATTCACCCGCGTCGCCTGCAAGAAAGAATCGGCACCCCTCCAAGGACGACAAGTCCAGGGCAAGCTAGGGCTGATAGAGCATGGAAGCGGCGCGACTGCGTCCGGTTTCAACTGCGGCCAGCGGCCGCCTGCCTGTGGGATTCTCATGCTCGCCAAAGTTGCTCATGCCTCCGCCCCCGCCTCGCCCCTTGCAGCCGTGCTCGAGCGGATACGGACCGGACAACTGTCGCTGGTGGAACTCTTCCAGATCACGGAAAGCTTCAACAAATCCGGGCAGACGGCGCAGGCGGCGGAGTTCTTCAAGACCTGGATCGCCTTCAACGACGGCAATCCGCTGCTCCACATCGCCAGTTTCAACTATGCGGTGACGCTGACGCAACTCGGCGACCGGCCGGGCGCCATCCAGGCGCTGCGCGCTGCCGTGAAGCTCAACGGCAGCTTCGGCCCTGCCTATATCAACCTCGGCCGTGCACTCGAAGATTGTGGCCTCATCGATCAGGCCGTGCAGCAATGGCGCGATTTCGTCGCGACGACGTCCGATATCACGCCGGAGAAGATCGGCCATCGGCTGATGTCGCTGCAGCATATCGGCCGCGTTCTCGAAGGCGCCGGCCGCATGGGCGAAGCGGAGGCTGCGCTCTGGCAGGCGATCGAACTGCAGCCGGACAAGACCGAGGCGGGCCAGCACTGGACGGCGCTTCGCCAGCGCCAGTGCAAATGGCCGACCTTGACGCCATCGGAACATGTGTCCGCACGCCAGCTTCTCGACGCCATGTCGCCGCTGACGCTCGGCTGCTACACCGATGACCCGATGTTCCAGCTCGCCAAGGCCCACCGCTACTGCAAGACGCTCGTCGGCCGTCCCGATCTCTCGGATTTCCCGCGCAAGACGTCGCGCAAGCTTTCCGGCACCGGCGAGCGCCTGCGCATCGGCTATGTCTCCTCGGATCTTCGCGAACATGCCGTCGGCTTTGCGCTCTGCGAGGTTCTCGAACTGCACGACAAGGCAAGCGTCGAGGTCTTCGCCTACTATTCCGGCGAAACGCGGCCGCTCGATACGACGCAGAACCGGATACGGGCCGCGGTCGATTCTTGGCGCGACATCACCGCGCTCAGCGACATCGACGCCGCCAAGCAGATTTCGGCCGACGGGATCGATGTCCTCATCGACGTCAACGGCTACACCAAACACGCGCGCACGAAGATTTTCGCCTATCGCCCGGCGCCGATCGCCGTCAATTTCTGCGGCTATCCGGGATCGATGGGCAGCCCCTTCCACCCCTACATGATCGCCGACGGCCATATCGTGCCGCCGGAAAGCGAGATCTATTTCACCGAAAAGGTTCTGCGCATCGCCTGCAACCAGCCGCTCGACCGCAAGCGGCCGATCGCCGAGCGCCCGACCCGCGCGGAAGCCGGCCTGCCGGAGGACGCCTTCGTCTTCGCCTGCTTCAACGGCATGCAGAAGATCACCGCGAAATGCTTCGACCGCTGGATGGAGATCCTGACGGCGACGCCCGGCAGCGTGCTCTGGTTGCTCGCCGGCGATGCCGATGTCAACCAGCGCCTGCGGGACCTGGCCGCCAAGCGCGGCGTGGCGCCCGAGCGGCTGATCTTTGCCGGCAAGGCGCCCAATCCGGCGCATCTCGCCCGGATCGGCCTTGCCGATCTCTTCCTCGACACATTCCCCTATGGCGCCCATTCGACGGCGGCCGATGCGATCACCATGGGCCTGCCGATCCTGACGATGTCGGGCAAGAGTTTCGCCTCGCGCTTCTGCGGCAGCATCATTGCGGCAGCCGGCGTGCCGGAACTCGATTGCGCCAGCCTCGACGACTATGTCGCCCGCGCCATCGCCTTCGAAAAGGACCGCGACAGCCTCACGGCCATCCGCAAGTCCCTGCAGCAGCAGCGCGAAACGAGCGTGCTGCGCGACATTCCGGCCCTCGCCCGGCGTCTCGAGGAACTCTACTGGCAGATGCAGGTGGACGGCGAAAACGGCGAAGTCCCGGTCCCCGATCTGCGCAATCTCGATGTCTATTACGAGATCGGCGCGGAGATCGTGCTGGAGAATATCGAGTTCGAGGACGAAGAGGCCTACCGCGCCCGCTATATCGCAAAGCTTGCGCAGAGGGACGACTTCTCCCCGATCGAACGCGATCGCCGGCTCTGGACCGCAGAGGCCGTCTGAGTCTCTCCGGCCGGGGCGAAAGCGCTTCGGCTCCGGATGAATTGACAAGAACAACAAGCAGAGCATGTCCGGTGAACCGGGTTCCGCAGGACATGCTCTGGCCGACGATCAGGGAGGGGCACCCTTGCGTGCAGAAAAGACGATCGCCATGGTCGGTGCCGGCCTGTCCGGTGCGGTCATCGGGCGCGAACTCGCCGAAGCCGGATACCGGATCGAGGTCTTCGACAGCCGCGACCACATCGCCGGCAACTGCCATACCGAGCGGGACGCAGAGACCGGCGTGATGGTCCATGTCTACGGGCCGCATATCTTCCACACGGACGATAGCGGGGTCTGGGACTATGTGAACCGCTTCGAGCGCTTCCTGCCCTACAAGAACCGGGTCAAGACGACGAGCGGCGGGCAGGTCTATTCACTGCCGATCAACCTGCACACGATCAACCAGTTCTTCGGCAAGACCTTTCGTCCGGACGAGGCGCGGACCTTCATCGCCGGACTGGGCGACAGGTCGATCGAGGACCCGCAGACCTTCGAGGAGCAGGCGCTCCGCTTCGTCGGCCGCGACCTCTACGAGGCCTTCTTCAAGGGCTATACGCAGAAGCAATGGGGCTGCTCGCCGACCGAACTGCCCGCCTCCATCCTCAAGCGCCTGCCGGTGCGCTTCAACTACGACGACAACTACTTCTTCCACGCCCACCAGGGCATGCCTGAGAACGGCTACACGACGATGGTCGAGCGCATCCTCGACCATCCGGCGATCACCGTGCATCTCGGCACGCGCTTCGAGCGCGCCCGGAAGGACGATTTCGGCCACGTCTTCTATTCCGGCCCGCTCGACGGCTATTTCGACGACGCCTTCGGCCCGCTCGGCTACCGCACGCTCGACTTCGAGCGTTTCACCTATGACGGCGACTACCAGGGCTGCGCGGTCATGAACTACGGCGAGGAATCCGTGCCCTATACGCGGATCACCGAGCACAAGCACTTCTCGCCCTGGGAGGAGCACCAGGGCTCGGTCTGCTACCGCGAATTCTCCCGCGCCTGCGGCCCCGACGACATCCCCTACTACCCGATCCGCCTTGTCACGGAAAAGGAACAACTCGCCCGCTACGTGGCGCGCGCCGAGGAAGAAGCCGGCATCACCTTCGTCGGAAGGCTCGGCACCTACCGCTACCTCGACATGGACGTCACCATCCGCGAGGCGCTGGACACCGCACAGTTCTACCTGAAGGCGACGTCCGCCGCCGAAGCGATCCCGCGATTCTTTCACCGGCCGATGTGAAAGGTGCGGGAGCTATCCTGGCGGTCGCCGCTGGTCATTGCTCTTCTGGCTTACGATCATTCAGTAACTATTCGACTGCGACGATGC
>CAMPIK010000215.1 GCA_946886325.1 uncultured Shinella sp. | reverse complement strand
GTACCCTCACCGCCGCGCGGACGAACGACGACCCAGCGCTTGCCGTCCGGCAGCGGCGTGTCCTCGACAAGGTCGAAGCCCAGCCGGTCCCGGTAGAAGCGAATGCCGGCGTCGTAGTCGGGAACGACGAGGGTGACGAGGGCGATGCGCTGCTTAATCGCGACTACTCCTCGGCGGCTGGTGGCGCATCCGCAGCAGGCTTGCGCCTGACGTTGCGCCGGATCATGCCGAGATCGGCACCGCCGATCAGGAATGCGGTGCCGAAATAGACCGCCATCGCGAGAACCACCAGCGCGGAAAGCGCAACGAGCTTGGTCGGAAGCAGGGCCGACGACGCGAGCCAACTATCGAGTTGGCCGGCCGCGAAATAGAGCACGCCGGCCATCACCAGCGTGGCGACGACGAGCCGAAGCAATCGCGATATCAGCGCAAAATCGGTGCCCCAGTGCCCGCGCCGGTAGAGCGTCGTCAGCAACAGGCCGGCATTGACCCAGCCGGCGACGGCCTCGGCCGTGGCAATGCCGCGCTCGGCGAGGATCGGAAAGAGCGTGAGCGCGATGGTCACATTCACCAGCACCGAGATGCCGGCGAAGATCATCGGTGTGCGCGTATCCTCGCGGGCGAAGAAGCCGGGCGTAAAGGCCTTGATCATCACGAAGGCCGGAAGGCCGAAGCCGAAGATCGCCAGCGTCCCCGCAACGACCTCCGTCGTCTGCTGACTGAAGGCACCGCGCTCGTAGAGAACGCGCACGATATCGTCCGAAATGACCCATAAAGCCCCGGCTGCGGGCAGCGTCAGGAACAGCGCGAATTCCAGCGACCGGTTCTGCAGGTTCGCCGCCTCGACCTGATGACCGGCCTTCAGCGCCCGTGCCAGCTCCGGCAGCAGCACCACGCCGACCGCGATGCCGACGACGCCGAGCGGAAGCTGGTAGACGCGATCCGCATATTGCAGCACCGAGATCGCCCCATCCTTGGTCGAGGCGATCATCTGGCCGATGACGAGGTTGATCTGGGTGATGCCGCCGGTGATTGCGGCGGGCAATGCAAGCCACAGCAGCCGCCTGACATTCGGCGTCATGCGCGGCCGCCGGAAGCCGATGCTCATGCCGGCACGCCGCACGGCGACGAAGAGCACGGCGAGCTGCGCCACGCCCGAAAGCAGCACCGCCCAGGAGAGGCTCCAGGCGACATCCGAAGCGCTTGCCCCGCGATAGAGCCCGGCCGCCAGCACCGCCACCATGATGATGTTGAGCAGCACCGGCGCGAAGGCGGCCGCGAAATAGCGGTGCAGCGAATTCAGCATGCCGCTCATCATCGCCGTCAGCGACATGCACATGAGATAGGGGAACATGACGATGGCGAGTTCCACCGTCACCTCGAACTTCGCCGGATCGTCCGCGAAACCCGGCGCGATGATCGTCGCGACCAGCAACGGCATCGAAAGCTGCATCGCGATGGTGAGAACGAGCAGTACCGTGAAGAGAACGCCGAAGACCTCTTCCGAAAAGCGCTTCGCACCCTCCACGCCACCGGCCTCGATCTCCTTGGCGAAGAGCGGCACGAAGGCGGCATTGAAGGCGCCTTCGGCGAAGAGACGACGGAAGAGGTTGGGGAAGCGAAAGGCGGCGTAGAAGGCATCCGCCATCGGCCCGGTGCCGAGTGCAGCCGCCATCAGCGTTTCCCGCACGAAGCCGAGCACCCGGCTGCCGAGGGTCG
This sequence comes from uncultured Shinella sp., assembly GCA_946886325.1. The sequence continues at coordinate 3,655 of CAMPIK010000215.1, read as the reverse complement.
CGCCGCCGACCGTCGCAAATTTTCTGACAAGGCTCATTGCGCCGCTTTCGACCGTTTCGGGGTGGCGGACGCGGCCGGGGCGATCATGCCCGACGGCATGCGGTCGCGAACCTCGTCCGCCTCGTCCGCCATGACCGCCTTCAGCCGCGCAACGATGTTCGCATGGCGGTTCTCGTTGGTGATCTTCTGGCCGAGCAGGTCGGTCACGTAAAACGTGTCGATGACCTTTTCGCCGAATGTGGTGATATGCGCCGACTGGATGTCGAGCGACAGGTCCGACAGGACCGACGTGACCTCGGAGAGCAGGCCCGTCCGGTCGAGGCACTCGATCTCGATGACCGTGAACTTGTTGGAGAGCGTGTTGCTGATGGTGACGGCCGGCGGCACGACGAAGGCCTTGCTGCGCCGGCGCCCCTTCGTCCGGGTGGCGATCACCTCCGGCAGGCGCTTGCGCCCGGCCAGCACGTCCTCGATCATCTTGCCGATGGTCCCGCCACGCCGGGTTTCGTCGGCATCATCAGCAAATTCGCGGGTGACGAGGATCGTATCCAGCGCCCGGCCATCCGACGTCGTGCAGATCTGCGCATCGACGATATTGGCGCCCGCTGCCGCGCAGGCGCCGGCGATGACCGTCAGGAGCCGCGGGTGGTCCGGCGAAAGCACGGTGATCTCCGTGATCGCATGGAACGAGTGGGTGCGCACCATCGTGGCAAGCGCCTGGCCGGCCTTGTCCGCCGCCCTGATGAAGTTGGCATGGCGTATCTGGTCTTCGAGTGAGACCGTCAGAAGGTAGGGCTCGTAATGCAGGCGCGTCAGCGCCTTGCGGTCCTTCTGGCTCCAGTCCTCGAGCGCATTGTAGAGCGTTTCGCGGGCATGCTTCGCGCGCTCCTTGCGGGAGACTTCCGAGAAGCCGCCGGAAATCAGCAGTTCGGTCTCGTAATAGAGCGTGCGCAGCAACTGCCCCTTCCAGCCGTTCCAGACGCCCGGCCCGACGGCGCGAATGTCGCAGACCGTCAGCACGAGCAGCATCTTCAGCCGCTCCAGCGACTGCACCTTTTCGGCGAAATCGACGATGGTCTTGCGGTCGTTGAGATCGCGCGTCTGCGCGACCATCGACATGGTCAGGTGCTCCTCGATCAGCCAGACGACGAGTTCGGTCTGCTTGGCGGATAGGCCGAGGCGCGGGCAGAGCTTGCGGGCGACCTTCGCACCAGCCACCGAATGATCCTCGGGACGACCCTTGGCGATGTCGTGCAGCAATACCGCGACATAGAGCGAAACGCGGTCCTCGATACCCGGCATGAGCTGGACGCTCAGCGGATGCTCTTCCTGCTTCCGTCCCTGGTCGACGTCAGCGAGAACCCCCACCGCGCGGATCAGGTGCTCGTCGACCGTATAGTGGTGATACATGTTGAACTGCATCATCGAGACGATCTTGCCGAAATCCGGAATGAAGCGCCCGAGCACGCCGGATTCGTTCATCCGCCTGAGGATCAGGGCGGGATCGCGCGGCGAAGTGAGGATGGAGAGGAAAAGCCGGTTGGCCTCCTCGTCCTCGCGCAGCCCGTTGTTGATCAGCTTCAGCGAACGCGTCACCTGCTTCAGGGCATCCGGGTGAAATTCCAGCCCGTTGAGATCGGCAATATGGAAGAGGCGGATCAGGTTGACCGGGTCGCGCTTGAACACCTCCGTATCGGCGATGGTGATGCGGCCGCGATCCTCGAGGAAATCCAGCGTGCCCGCGATCTTGCGGCTGCGGCGGGTGAAGCGGCTGATGACGCCGGAAAGACCCGGCGCTTCCTTGGCCTGCTGGTCCTCCAGCGTGGCGCAGAGAATGCGCGTCAGGTCGCCGACGTCCTTTGCCACCAGGAAGTAATGCTTCATGAAGCGCTCGACGGCAGAAAGGCCCGGATGCGGCTGGTAGCCGAGTGCCTCGGCGATGTCGCGCTGGATGTCGAAGGACAGCCGCTCCTCGGCCTTGCCGGTCAGGAAATGCATGTGGCAGCGCACGGCCCAGAGAAAATCGTCCGCCTTCATGAAGAGCTTGTACTCGCGCTTCGACAGCACCCCGAGCTTCACCAGTTCGGCCGTGTCGCGAACGTGGTAGAAATATTTGGCGATCCAGAACAGCGTGTGTAGGTCGCGCAGGCCGCCCTTGCCTTCCTTGACGTTCGGTTCGACGAGATAACGCGTATCGCCAGCCTTGCGGTGCCGCTCGTCGCGCTCGGCGAGCTTGGCGGCGATGAATTCGGGGCCGGTTCCCTTGACGATCTCCCGGTCGAACCGCACAGAAAGCTCGTCGAAGAGCGCCGTCGAGCCGCAGACGAAGCGGGCTTCGAGAATGGCGGTGCGGATCGTCATGTCGGATTTCGACAGGCGGATGCATTCGTCGATGCTGCGCGTCGCATGGCCGACCTTGAAGCCCAGATCCCACAGGATATAGAGCATGAACTCGATGGCCGGCTCGCTCCAGGGCGCGGGCTTTGCCGGCAGCAGGAAGAGGAGGTCGATGTCCGATCCGGGCGCCAGCGTCCCCCGCCCGTAGCCGCCGACCGCCGTCACCGTGATCCGGTTTGCGACCGGCGCATGCGCCGCGCTGAAGACGTGGTTCAGCGCGAAATCGTGCAGGACGGTGATGAGCTGGTCCTGCAGCCAGGAGATGCGCTCGGCGCATTTCAGCCCGCTGCCGTCGGCAAACAGCATGTCGCGGGCACGCTCGCGGCCTTCGGCATTGGCCTTCTTGAAGGCAGCCAACAGCGCCTGGCGCATCTGGTCGCGATAGTCCGCATGGGCGCTCGCGATGAATTCGCATTTCGCCCGCAGCGCGGCCACGTCGATGATGTCCGGATGCGGTACTGCCGGTACGTTGCTGTCCATGAAATACCGGCCCGCTTCCTGCCTGTCGAAATCCATCATCCGCTCGGTCCGCATGCGCTATAATCCTTTTCGGCGCGCAAAGACAGACAGTCTAGGCGCTATGGATTTCCAAGTTCTTTCCTCAGGGCGTAGAGCGCATCAAGCGCCTCGCGCGGTGTCATGTCATCCGGATTGAGCGCTTTCAGGCGCTCCTCGATCTTCGAGCTTCCCCTGTCGCGCTTCGCCTCCTCCCGGCGCACCGCCACCTGGAAGAGAGGCAGATCATCGATGAGTTGGCTTGCCGGATTCTTGCGGTCCGCATCCTCGAGCTTCGCGAGCACATCCCTTGCCCGCGCTACCACCGACGACGGCAGGCCCGCCAGCCGCGCGACCTGGATGCCGTAGGACCGATCGGCAGCTCCCGGACCCACCTCGTGCAGGAAGATCACCTCGCCGTCCCACTCCTTGACCCGCATCGTGGCGTTGGAAAGGCGGTCGAGCTTTTCGGAGAGGACGGTAAGCTCGTGGAAATGCGTGGCGAAAAGACCCCGGCAACGGTTGGCCTCGTGCAGGTGCTCGACCGCGGCCCAGGCGATCGAAAGACCGTCGAAGGTCGCCGTACCGCGGCCGATCTCGTCCAGGATCACCAGCGAGCGGTCCGTCGCCTGGTTGAGGATCGCCGCCGTCTCGACCATCTCGACCATGAAGGTGGAGCGGCCGCGCGCCAGATCGTCCGACGCGCCCACGCGGGAGAAGAGCCGGTCGACGATACCGATATGGGCCCTCTCCGCCGGCACAT
>CAMPIK010000214.1 GCA_946886325.1 uncultured Shinella sp. | reverse complement strand
ACCTGCACGAAGCCGTTGTGCATCCAGATGTTGGCCATGGCATGGGTGCCGTGGGCGCAGCGGGACTGGGCGATTTCGTTTTCGTGGTGCGGGAAGATCAGGTCGAGGCCGCCGCCGTGGATGTCGAAGACTTCTCCGAGATAGGCGGCGGACATGGCCGAGCACTCGATGTGCCATCCCGGACGGCCCCTGCCCCACGGCGAGTCCCAGCCTGGCTCCTCGGGCGCCGACAGCTTCCAGAGCACGAAGTCGCCGGGGTTCTTCTTGTGCGTATCGACAGCGACGCGGGCGCCGGCCTGCTGTTCGTCGAGGTTGCGTTTTGAAAGCTGGCCGTAATCCGCCATCGAGCCGGTATCGAACAGGACTTCGCCATGCGTTTCATAGGCATGGCCGCGTTCGATCAGACGCTGAATCAACGTGATCATGTCCGCCTTGCCGTCCTCGCGTGGCTGGACGAACTCGGTGGCGCGCGGCTCGTGCGTCGGCTCGAGGCAGCCGAGCGCGGCGACATCGGCGTGGAACTGGTTCGCCGTCTTCTCCGTCACCCGGCGGATCGCCGCGTTCAGCGACAGCGTGCCATCCGCGATCTCAGTGCCGAAGTCGCGCAGCGCCCGCGCGTTGATCTTGTCATCGACGTCGGTGATGTTGCGGGCATAGGTGACGTGATCCTCGCCATAGAGATGGCGCAGCAGCCGGAACAGCACGTCGAAGACGATGACCGGGCGCGCGTTGCCGATATGGGCGAAGTCGTAGACCGTCGGGCCGCAGACATACATGCGCACATTGTCGGGATCGATCGGAGCGAAGGGCTCCTTCGTCCGCGTCAGCGTGTTGTAGAGCGACAGGACCGGCGTGTCGGTCATCGAAAAATCTCCCAAATGGCATGGACCCGGCTGGCCGGGTCGTTTGTCATCCGGGGATTTTGGGAGACGAAAACGGCCGGGCCAGCGGTGAGGCTAGCGAATAATGCTCCGGCAGAGGCAGAGAACCGTCTTCATGGCCCGCTTTATCGCGCCGGATCGACACACGGTCAAGGCCCAGTTGCAAGCCAAGTTGCAAGCCAAGTTGCGTCGCCGCTGCCACGCTCCGGAAATATTTGCTGATGGCGCGCCGGACGGCGCGAACCGAACACGATTTTGCCCCGATTGCCGCTATCAAGCAGCCGCGACGCGGGGATCGTCGGGGCTGATTCAACATGACACGCCATGCCTGTTCCCACGGTGACATGAGAGGAACGCCGCTTCATGCGACAAGCGGACCAACGTTCCCGATACGGGATGAAACACAAAGGAGACGGACATGAGTGCAAAGACCCCCGCCGCCAAGCCGGCATCGGACCTGATCAGCAAGTACCGCCCGCTCGGCCTGAAGGCCGTTCTGGCCGCAGCACTGCAACTGAAGACCGGCCGGCTTTCGCCGAAGAAGTCGGTCGCCTGAGGGCGGCCGCACTTCCGGCAAGGCATTCGATTTCGTGATCGGCGGCAATCCGGCGTAATATTTCTTGAACGAAATGCGGCAGATTCGCCCGGATTTCCCAATATCCGACGCGCTTTCGGCAGATTGTCGCCGCATCCGGCTCCTATCTTCTTCTCATCGCGTGATCGCCCTGCTCCCAACAGGCGGCCACACAATGGAAATGAACAGAAGGAGACCCGTTATGCTTAGAGATGCCGTGAAAAATCGCCGCAAGAGCAATGCGAGGCCCGCAGAAAACCTTGCCGGCCAGTACAAGCCCGTGGCGTTGCGCGCCGTTCTGGCTGCTGCTTCGCAGCGCAAGCCCGAACAGCCGCGCCGCCTGCTGCAGGACGTGCCGCCGGTGCTGAAGGACTTTTACGCCTGAGCCGATCAGAACAGCGATAGCTGGTCGGCGGGCGGGTCTTCGTCCGCATCGGGTGCCGTCTCAGCCTGAACCGGCACAACGGGTGCCTGAATGTCGGGGCCGGCATTGGCAACCTTGTTGACCCGGTCCGAAATCGGGATCGCCTCGAAGAAGTCTTCGTCGATCGGAACCATGAGATCGGCGACCTCGCGCGGCTCCTGCGTCTTGCAGTCGAGCCACCGCGAAAAATCCTCCGGGCGGATGACGACCGGCATGCGGTCGTGGATCGGCCGGATCGCTGCATTGGCGTTTGTCGTCAGGATCGCGCCGGTATCGACCTCGGAGCCGTCGGCGGAGGACCAGGTCTCCATCAGCCCGGCAAAGGCGACGATTGCGCCATGCTTCGGCCTGATCCAGTAGGCCTGCGATTTTTCCCCGCTCCCCTTTGCCGGACGATGCCATTCATAGAAGCCGGACGCCGGCACCAGCACGCGGCGATGGCGCATCGCGGCACGAAACGACGCCTTGCCGATCGCGGTCTCGGCGCGCGCGTTGATCAGCAGCGGAAAGTCGCGCGGGTCCTTGACCCAGCCGGGCGTCAGCCCCCAGCGCACCAGCATGGCTCTCCGCTCCGGCAGGTTGCTGCCGGTCACCTGCCGGTCGCCGGCGATGACAATGAGAATGGGCTGCGTCGGGGCGATATTGTAGCGCTCGGGAAAGTCCTCGACATCGACCAGCCCCAGAAATTCCTCGACCGCGCGCGGCGGTGCCGTCAAAGCGAATCGTCCACACATGCCGTTCGTTCTTCCATCGCATCTGGCGCATCCAATGCACCCGCGCCATGCTTGCCTCACCGGCGACTTTGCCTATAACGGTTCGACACCGAGCGCAAACCGGATCGACCGCATGCCCTCCGCCGCCAAGCCTGCCTCCTCCGCCATTCTCGAACGCGACGGGCGCTACCTGCTCGTACTGCGTCGCAATCCGCCGGCAGCCGACATGTATGCCTTTCCCGGCGGGCGGGCGGAAACAGGCGAAAGCCCGGCCGAGGCGGCGCTGCGCGAGTTCCGCGAGGAAACCGGGATCGTCGCACGCAATCCGCGGCTCTTTGCGACCTACGACCTCGACGGCGAAAACAGCCACTATTTCCTCTCCGTCTTCCGGGTCGACGCGGACCCCGTCGCGGTGGCGATCGCCGCCGACGATGCCGCCGATCTCGGCTGGTTCACGGCAGACGAGATTGCAGCGCTGCCGGCCCCGGAAAGCGTGCGTGACTGCATCGCGCGCCTCGAGGCCGAGCGCCTCGGCGGCGGACACGCGCCCTATCACCAGACGGCAGCGAGGTAGCGTGATGATTCGCCTCGCGCTCTGCAGCGCTCTCACCGCCATGACCCTGCTGTCGCCCGCAATCGCACCGGGTGCCTGGGCGCAGGAGGCCGGCAAGGAAGCGACCGGCGGCGAGACCGCGGTGGAAGAAAAGCCCGCCCCCTATGACGGCCGGCTCGAGCGGCTTTCGGAGATCCTCGGCGCCGTGCACTATCTGCGCAATCTCTGCCTGGAGGCGGAAGAGGACGGCTGGCGGCAATCGATGCAGGAACTCATCGACCTCGAGGCGGCAAGCGAGCCGAAGCGGCGCGAGCGGCTGACGGCCGCCTTCAATCGCGGCTATCGCTCCTTCGCCTCCGTCTACACGGATTGCACGCCTGCAGCCGTCGTCGCCGAAGAGCGATACCGTATCGAAGGCGCAACACTGGCCCTGGAAATTACCGCAAGATTCGGAAATTAAGAATTAATTTACCTCTTTTGCCGGGACCCCGTGTCGTTTTGGGAAAAGGCTGATAAGGTCGTTAACAGTCTGGAAATAAGTCAGTAAGTACCGCGCATGGATCGTATCATGGAACCGAGCCTCAACGACATCGACGATATGATCGTGCATGAAAAGATGCAGGCAGCGCTGGAATATCAGAACGAAGCCTGGGCAGACGGCATGGCGGATGGCATCGAGCCGGAGATCATCGCCGATGCGGCCATCGCGCTTGCGATGCGCGAAACGGTGCGCATGCATGGCGAGGATGGAGCCGAAGCGATGCTCAATTCCCTGCGCGAACGCATGCTGGCCGGCGAGTTTTCGCCCGAGCGCATTCTGCAGTAAGACCGGAAAGACAAGGCAATGCCGAGCCGACCCGCCCGCAGGACATCGTTTCGCGGCACGCTGACCGCTATCGCCGCCCTCTCGCTCTTCCTCAATGCGGCGCTCGTCGCCCGCCCGGCGCTCGCCCTCAGCGAACTGCGCCCCATCCCCGGCCAGACCGACGAGGCGACCGGCGAAGAGCCGGATGCGGAAACCGAGGATGAGGCCCCTCTCCAGCTTCCGATGCCCGACCCGCTGATTCGCACGGACGAGGCGGTGACGGACGAAAGTAGCGACGACGACGACATGCCGGTCGTAGAGCCGCAGCCGCCCGTCGAGGTGCTCTACGATATCTCCAAGGCGCCGGAACCCGTCGCCCGCATGCGGGAACTGATCGTCGAGGCTGCCGCCTCCGGCGACATCGAGCGGCTTCGCCCGCTGCTCGGAAAAGGGCCGACCCAGACGAGGGTTTCTCTTTCCGATACCGACGAGGACCCCGTCAGCGTGCTGAAGGGCCTCTCCGGTGATGCGGAGGGCGTCGAAATCCTGGCAATCCTGCTCGATCTCTTCGCAACCGGTTTCGTCCACACCGGTGCCGGCACGCCGGATGAGGTCTATGTCTGGCCCTATTTCACCGAGAAGACGCTCTCGACGCTGTCGCCGCCCGAAAAGGTCGAGATGCTGCGCCTCGTCACGGCCGGCGACTTCGCCGACATGCTGGAATTCGGCGGCTACAATTTCTATCGCGTCGGCATCACGCCGGACGGCCAGTGGAAGTTCTTCGTCGCCGGCGACTGATACCAACCTGCAAGACTTGCGGAGACGGGTGCGGCGTTCTACCTCTCTGGCACCATGTCAACGATGCGTGCAGCCTCGCGCCGCGCCCGACCCGAAGGTAGGACGATGCCCTCCGTCACCCTTGCCGACCGTGCCCATATCGCCGTTTCCGGCCGCGATGCGCCGGAGTTCCTGCAGTCGCTGATAACGACCGACCTGCCTTCGATGCCGGCGGACGCGGTGCGCCCCGGCGCGCTGCTGACGCCGCAGGGCAAGATCCTCTTCGACTTCCTGATCAGCCGCGACGGCGACGGCTTCCTGATCGAAACCAGCGCCGACCAGCGCGACGCCTTCGTCAAGCGGCTGACGATGTACAAGCTGCGCGCCGCCGTCGAGATTTCGCCGCGCGATGAGACGGCGACGACGGTCAGCTGGGACATGCCGGAGGCCGAAGGCAAGCGCGACGCGCGCTTCGCCAAGGCGGGTGTGACGGTGCTCCGCAGCCCCGGCGCGGCCGGCAGTGACGATGCGGCGCTCTACGATGCGCTGCGGGTCGAACACGGCATCGTCGAATCGGGCCGCGACTTCGCGCTGTCCGATGCCTTTCCGCATGATGTGCTGCTCGACCTGACGGACGGCCTGTCGTTC
>CAMPIK010000213.1 GCA_946886325.1 uncultured Shinella sp. | reverse complement strand
CGCCTCAACTGCCGCGATAGGTAGAATAAGCGTAGGGCGAGAGCAGCAGCGGCACGTGATAATGCGCCGAGGGATCGGCGATGCCGAAGCGCAGGGGGATGAGGTCGAGAAAGGCGGGCTCGCTGAGATCCGTGCCGATACGGCGCAGGTAGTCGCCCGCATGGAAGACCAGTTCATAGGTCCCGGCCATGAAGCCGACGCCTTCCACCAGCGGTCCGTCGACGCGACCGTCGGCGTTCGTCTCGACCGTCCTGATCCACTGGCGCTCGCCGCCCTCCAGCCAGTAAAGGTCGATCGTCAGGCCGGCGGCCGGCTTGCCGAGCGCTGTGTCGAGCACGTGGGTGGTGAGGCGGCCGGCGGTGTTCATGGGCGCTCCAGTTCGGGATCGACGATGACATAGGGCGTGTCGAAGAAATGCTCGACGACATTGCTGCCTTCGCCCTGGCGGTCGACGACGAGGAAATCGCTGGTTTCGCCGACCGTCATCAGCGGATGATGCCACACGTCGCGGCGATAGTTGATGCCCTGCCGGCCGCTGGCGCGGAAGACGCGCGGCCTGCCCGGCCGACCGTCCTCGTCCTCGGAGACGACGACGAGCCAGGGCCGGTCGTCGATCGGCGAGAAGCTCTGGCTGCCGAAGGGATGGCGCTCCATCATGCCGACCGTATAGGGGAAGGCCCGCGCGCTGCCGCGGAAGATGTTGATGATGACGCGCGCGCCGTCTCCGATGGCTTCGGCGACCGCCAGCCCGTGATAGCGCTCCGTCGTGCCGTCATTGATAAGACGCATGGTCGCCGGATCGGCCTCGATGACGGTGCCGAAGGGGGCGAAGGCCGCTTTCGTCAGCGGCTCGACGACGAGTGTCTCCGCCATCACGCCTTGGTCCCGAACAGCCGCAGGCGGCTGACGCCACCATCCGGATACATGGCGAAGCGCACATGCGTCACCGGCCCGATGTCGGCGACATCAGTGCCGGAATAGTCATGGATATGGTCCATCTGCAGCTTCTGGCGGGCGAGGATCGGTTTCCAGTGCAGCGAGGCGTCGAGCGCCGCCTCGTCGAACGTATCGCCCTGATCCGGCAGGTAGGCGCCGAGCAGGTCGCAGGTATCCGGATAATTGCCCTTGAAATGCGCGGTATCGACGACGATCCGCCGGATGATGCCGGCATGGCCGAGCTTGATGATCGCCCAGTCGTTGCCGGGGCCGCGCCGGCGCGCGGTTTCCCAGCCGTCGCCCATGTCGACGCCGCGTCCGGGCGCCAGCATCTGGTCGGGCACGCCGTAATGGGCGTTCGACCAGGCAAGCGACCGCGCGCCGTTGAAGATATAGGCGAGGTCGACTTCCTGATCGGCGCCGACCTTCGACCAGTCGAAATGCGCATCGCCATAGACACGGAGCCGGGCGACGCCGCCATCCGGATAGATGTGCAGCCTCAGATGCGTCCAGACATTCGCCTGTTCGCCAGCCGGGAGTTCGAAGAAATGATGCGCGCCGGGGCCGAGCGGTGCTTTCGGCAGGATTTCCGCCCAGACGGTCGCCTCGTCCGGATCGCCGTCGTCGATGCGGCAGGCCTCGATCGAGCAGTGCGGCGGGTAGTTGCCGGTGAAATAGCTGGTGTCGACGTCGAAGCCGCGGATGCGGCCGGGCATGGCAAGCCGGATCACCGCATGGTCATGGCCGGGCACGCGCTTGCGGCGGCTTTCCCAGCCGTCCATCCACTTGCCGTTCTCGTCGTACACGCCTTCCTTCCAGACGGCCGGCTCGTCGGCCAGCATGCGCGAAAGCGGCGCGAAGAAGTCGTCGGTGACGAAAAGTCCCCTGGCGCCGAGGCGGGCGGAGGCGAGATTGACCGCGCCTTTCGTGAAATCGGGAAGGGTGGTCTCAGGCGTCATGTCAGGCTCCGGGCAGCAGCGCGGTCAGGCGCAGGAGCGCGATCCGCTCCACCTGCCGCAGCGCCGTTTCAAATTCCTGTTCGGGCGTATTGTCAATGCGGCTTTCGAAGGCGGCAAGGATGTCATCCTTCGAAAGCCCCTTGACCGCGATGATGAAGGGGAAGCCGAACTTGTCCGTATAGGCTGTGTTGAGGGCGGTGAAACGCGCATGCTCGTCGGCCGAAAGCCGGTCGAGCCCGGCGCCCGCCTGCTCGTTGCGGCTCTCCTCCGTCAGGTCGCCGGCAATTGCCAGCTTTCCGGCAAGGTCGGGGTGGGCGCGCAGCACGCCGAGCTGTTCGGCGGCGCTTGCGGCGCGGAACTGGCCGACAAGCGCCACATGCACGCCTTCGGCTGTCGGCGTCTCCTGCAGGCCGCCGGCATCATAGGCCCGTTCGGCGATCCAGGGCGAATGTTCGAAGACGCCGCCGAAGCGCGCGACATAGTCGTCCCGGCTCATCATGCGATCGGCCCTTCGGCTTTTTGCTGTTGGGGCTTGTGATGCTCATGCCAGTGGCGGGCGATCTCGATGCGGCGCGGCACCCAGACCTTGTCATGGCCAAGCACATAATCGACGAAGCGCGCCAGCGCCGCGGCGCGGCCGGGCCGGCCGACGAGGCGGCAGTGCAGGCCGACATTCAGCATCTTGGGGCTGCCCTCGCGGCCCTCCGCATAGAGCACGTCGAAGGCATCCTTCAGATAGGTGAAGAACTGGTCGCCCGTATTGAAGCCCTGCGGCGTCGCAAAGCGCATGTCGTTGGTTTCGAGCGTGTAGGGAATGATGAGGAACGGCTCGCCGTCCGGCCCCGGCACCCAGTAGGGCAGATCGTCGGCATAGGAATCGGAGGAGTAGACGAAGCCGCCCTCCTCCATCACCAGACGCAGCGTGTTGTCGGACGGCTTGCCCTGGTACATGCCGAGCGGATGGGAACCGGTCAGTTCCCTGTGCAGCCGCACCGCCTCAAGGATGTGCTGGCGCTCAACGTCTTCAGGAAAATCCTTGTACTCCAGCCAGCGGTAGCCGTGGCTGGCGATCTCCCAATCGGCTTCCTTCATGGCCGCAACAGCGTCCGGATTCCGCGCCATCGCGAGCGTCACGCCGTAGACCGTGACGGGCACGTTGCGGCTGGTGAAAAGCCGCCACAGGCGCCAGAAGCCGGCGCGCGAGCCGTATTCGTAGATCGATTCCATGTTGAGGTTGCGCTGTCCCGGCCAGGGCTGCGCGCCGACGATTTCCGACAGCAGGTTTTCCGATGCCGGATCGCCGTCGAGGATCGAGCTTTCGCCGCCCTCCTCGTAGTTCACCACGAACTGCACCGCGATATGCGCATCGCCCGGCCAACGCACATCGGGCGGGTTGCGCCCGTAGCCGATCAGGTCGCGGGGATAGGGTCTGGAATCCGTCATGCTGTCGCCCTTGTCATTCTGACGAACGGTAGCATCCCGAAGACGAATGTCGAGACGCAAACCGGTCTTTCCAAAGGGCTTTGGCGTCGTCAGGCGATCCGGCGCTGGTCGACCCGGCCGAGCGGATGCAGCGAATGCACGCGGAAGGGCGAGCCCGCCTCCTCCTCGACGAAGAGGGCGATGCTCGCAACCTCGATCGGCCGCTGGCAGACGGCGTCGAAATGATCGCGAAGCGCGCGCTCCACGCGCGGGCCGTCCGCCGGGAACACCGACCCCGTCAGCGTCATGTGGAAGCGAAATTCATCCATGACATAGGGATAGCCCCAGCGGTGCAGGTTGCTGAACTGCGAGGCGCTCAGCGTATCGGGATCGCGGCGCTCGATCTCCGCCTCGGTCAGCGGTGCGCGGAAGACATCGAAGGCCTGCACGACGGTCGCGGCGAGCCGCGCCATGCTGTCGTTCGGCACTTGCGGCGCAAGCCCGTAGAAGCTGCCGAGCCGCACCACTTCGAGCGTCGGCATCAGGAACGGCTCGAGCCGGCTGCCGAAGAGCATCAGTTCCCGGAGCAGCATCGCCTCGCTGGTGCCGGGCGCAAGGCGGAAGGGCGCCTTCAGATTGGCATGGAATCCGTAGCGCCGCGGCAGGGCGGTGTAATAGGCGAGTTCCTGAAGGGTGAGACAGGGCACCGCCGGCGCCTCCACCATCTCGCCGGAAAAGGCGTTGCGCCCGAGCCAGGCAGCGGCAGCCTGCGACAGCGGGTGATGCGCCGGCGGCGTGAAATAGAGTGCGTAGCGCATGGCCTTCCAACCCTTGTTGCAGGCCGTCAAGCAGAAGCACGGCTTGTCAGGAGGGTTAGGTGATTTGCATGACAGATTGACGAAGAAATCCGGGCAAAATCGGGAAGTATAGGCAACGTTTCCGTGAAGTCCTTCTTCCGCACTGCAACAGGAATCGGCCCACAGGAAAGTGGGGAACATTCCCGTGAACGAAACGTTATTCCGGTCCGCAAAGAAGGAGATGATCCATGACCATGATGCAGGACGCCAATATCAAGGAAACGGAACAGCTTATCGCCAGCGACAAGGTCGAGGGCACGAGCGTCTACGGGATCGACGGCAAGCATATCGGCTCTGTCGAGCGCCTCATTCTCGACAAGCGCAGCGGCCGCGTCTCCTATGCCGTGCTGAGCTTCGGCGGCTTTCTCGGCCTCGGCCACGAGCACTACCCGCTGCCCTGGGGCAAGCTGAACTATGACGAAGGCCTCGGCGGCTACCGGGTCGATGTCAGCAAGGAGCAGGTCGAAAAGGCGCCGCATTACGAAAGCGACGCGGAATACGAGTGGAACCGCCGCAACGGCAAGATGATCCACGATTATTACGGCGTGCCGCCCTACTGGATGTAGAGGCGACGCTAGATCCGCCGCGCAGCCTCCAGATGCGTGGCGGGATCGAAAGACGACGGCAGTCCGGACGGGCTGCCGTTTGTCATTTGCGCCACCACCGCATCAGCCAGCGCATGGGCGACACCGAAACTGATCTTGAAACCGCCGGTCAGGATGGCAAGACGCGGGAAATCCGGGTGCAGCCCCGCCATCGGGTCACGCCCGATCGCCTTAGGCCGGACGCCCGCCCAGCGCTCGACGAGCGTCGCGTTCCGCAGGACCGGCGCCATCAGGCAGGCGCGTTCGATCACCAGATCGAGGCGGTCGTCGGTCGTGAGCGGTGCATCGAATGCCATCTCGCTGGTGCTGCCGACAGCGACCAGCCCGCCCTCGTGCGGCACGGCGTAGATGCCGTCGGAATAGAGGATCGGCATATCGTCGGGGATGTCCGCCCGGAAGAGCGCGGCCTGCCCCTTGACCCCGGTCCCGACAGGGTGTCGCAATTCCGGGTCCAGCGACTGGATGAGCGGAAAGCTCTCGACACCGGCGCTGAGCACACATGTGCCGAACGGAACCGTTCGCCCGTCGTCGAAGAGCGCGGTGCCTTTGGCGGGGTCCAGCGCGGCAAGACCCTGTTTTTCCCCCACTTCAACATTCGGCAAGGCAT
>CAMPIK010000212.1 GCA_946886325.1 uncultured Shinella sp. | reverse complement strand
GCCAGACACGGATAGGGACGGAACGGGAGCCAGCGCTCCGCAAAAGAAGAAGTGAGCGGGTGGATGTTGATGCGTGATCCGTATGCGGTGCTGGGCGTCAAGCGCGACGCGGGACAGGAAGAAATCCGGACAGCATGGCGAACCGTCGCCAAGGCCGTTCATCCGGACCAGAACCAGGACGATCCCTTCGCCGAGATCCGCTTCACCGAGGCGGGGCGCGCCTACGAACTCCTGCGCGACCCGGCCAAGCGAAGCCTCTACGACAAGGCGCACCGCGAGACGGAATTGCGGCGTGAAGCGGCGTTGCGGCGCATGGAGCAGATGCGCCGCCAGCAGGCCGCGCGCAAGGACGAGCCGGCCCCCTCGCCCGCCAAGGACGAATCGGCTGAAGACATGATTTCCCGCATCTTCGGCGTCGACGGCAAGCCGCCCGCCGAACCGGGGACAATGCCCGACATTCGCCGGGCCGCCCCGCGCGGACCCGAGGCCTCCGCTGGCGAGAAGACGCCGTCGCCGGATACGCTTGATGACGATGATGCCGCAAAATCCTCCGCGGCCCGCGCCGCAGCGCCGGCCGCTGCCCTGATCTCCGCCATCGTCCAGCGCATTCGCGGCCTTCGCAAGAAGCCGGAAAAGGCGCCTGATCTCTACCGCGACGTGACGGTCACGATCGACGACATTCTCAACCGCGCCAAGGTCAGCGTCGACGGCGGCGACGGACAGGCGATCAAGCTGACGCTGCAACCCGGCACCACCGATGGCCAGGTGATGCGGCTGCGCGAGCAGGGTTACCGCATCCCCGACATGAAGCCGGGCGACCTGATCGTGACCGTGCGTGTTGCGCCGGGACGGTTCCGCGTCGATGGCTTCGATCTCAGGACTGAACTACCTGTATCGATCGAAAACGCCGTGCTCGGATGGGAAACGGCGATCGAAGGGCCGCACGGCCGGCAGATCGCCATCGACGTTCCGGCCTGGTCCGGCTCGGACAAGATCTTGCGCGTCGCCGGCGAAGGCCTGCCGGATGCCAACGGCCAGAAGGGAGACCTTCTCGTCGAAATCCGCCTGATGCTGCATGACAAGCCGGACGACAAGATCATCGATCTCATGCGCCTCCAGCGCGAAGGGCTCTATTTGTGACGCTTTCATGAAATGCGCACCCAATGTTACGGGTGCTAACAGTTGATGAAGCCTCGCAAGCTTGAACCGTAAGACCGCCTATGTCATAGGCAATTCCAACAAGAGTATCAGTGGGGTTACACCATGGTTCAGGCATCCGGTCTGATGCAGGGCAAGCGCGGTGTCATTATGGGCGTCGCCAACAATCGGTCGATCGCCTGGGGCATTGCCAAGGCCGTTCACGCACAGGGCGGCGAAGTGGCCCTCACCTATCAGGGCGATGCCCTGAAGAAGCGCGTCGAACCGCTCGCAGCCGAGATCGGCGGCGTTCTTGCCGGCCATTGCGATGTCAGCGACGAATCGACGATCGACGCCGTCTTCGAGAATATCGAGAAGATGTGGGGCAAGATCGACTTCCTCGTCCACGCCATCGGCTTTTCCGACAAGGACGAGCTCACCGGCCGCTATATCGAGACCTCGGCCGACAACTTCGCCAAGACGATGCAGATTTCGGTCTACTCCTTCACCTCGGTCGCGCGCCGCGCCGAGAAGCTGATGACCGATGGCGGCTCGATGCTGACGCTGACCTATTACGGCGCCGAGAAGGTCATGCCGAACTACAACGTCATGGGCGTCGCCAAGGCCGCGCTCGAGGCGAGCGTCAAATATCTCGCGGTCGATCTCGGCCCGAAGAACATCCGCGTCAACGCGATCTCGGCCGGCCCGATCAAGACGCTGGCCGCCTCCGGCATCGGCGACTTCCGCTATATTCTCAAGTGGAACGAGTACAACGCGCCGCTGCGTAGGACCGTCACCATCGAGGAAGTGGGCGATGTCGGGCTCTACATGCTCTCCGACCTGTCGCGCTCCGTCACCGGCGAGGTGCACCATGCCGATAGCGGCTACCATGTCGTCGGCATGAAGGCGGTCGACGCGCCGGACATTTCCGTCATCAAGGACTGATCCGCCAAGGGGCGAGCCGTGCTCATCTACATGATCCGCCACGGCCAGACCGCCTGGAACGCCGAAGGCCGGCTTCAGGGCCAGAAGGACATTCCGCTGAACGATGTCGGCCGCGGCCAGGCGAGCGGCAATGGCCGTGCGCTGGGGCGCCTGCTGCGCGACGAAAGTGCCGGCTTCGATTTCGTGAGCAGCCCGCTCGGGCGGGCCCGCGAGACGATGGAGAGATTGCGCACCGCCATGGCACTCGACCCGGCCGCCTACAGCACCGACGAGCGCCTCGTCGAAGTCTCCTTCGGCGACTGGGAAGGCTTCACGCTGCCGGAACTGGAGAAAGCCGCACCGGAGCGTGTTGCGGAACGGGCGCGCTCCAAGTGGGACTTCATACCGCCCGGTCCGAATGCCGAAAGCTACGAAATCCTCTCCTGGCGCATCGGATCATGGTTGAAGGCGGTCGAAAAGCCGACGGTCTGCGTCAGCCATGGCGGCGTGTTTCGCGCCCTCTTCCGGCTCAAGGGCATGGACCCCGAGCAGGCTGCCATCGAGCCGATCCACCAGGACCGGATCCTGCGGGTCGATGCGGACGGGTTCGGCTGGCTTCGCGCCGAACCCTGACCCAAATCACTGTTGCAGGATTTCCAGGTCGTTGATGACCCGGGCGCCGTCGATTTCGGTATAGAAGACAAGCACTTTCACGCCCGGTTCCAGCCCCTCGAAATTGAACTCTTCGGGCGCCTGATACTTCTCGCCGTCGTCGAGCGACAGGCTGAGGGAAGCGGTATCGACATTGGTGATGACGGCTTCGACGTCGGCACTTTCTGCCATTGCACTCAAGGGAGAAAACAAACCGGCGGCCGCCATGAGCGTCGCGATCATGAAACGCATCTTACGAAACCTCGTGGATGAATCAGTGGGTATCTCGGTCACGCTTGATGCCTCTCGAATATGGCGAAATTCGCCCCTGCGCCTCTTTTTTGCAGATGAATGCATGCCGTCAAAGGCCGCCCGGATCAAGTCCGAAAGCGATGATTCCCCAGCCTCGCGTTCGTGCCAAGAGCCCTGTTGCTGCTGGTATTTCAGCAGTTGATAAATGTAATTTTAATCAAAGGCCCCTACGGTTTTTCGAAGCCTGAGGGGAAGACCTGCTTGAGACCGCCTGCTGATTTTCGTCGAAGACTGAGAACCGTGGTCGACTGGGCGAAACCCTCGCTGTTCCCGGCCGCCATGGCGGCCGCCGTCATCTGGACCGCCGGCTACTACTACGAAACGCAGAACGAGCGGGTCCATCGCAACGAGATGAAGGCGCGTGTCGCCAATGAACTGAACCTGATCGGCGCGCGGCTGCAGGGCGAGGTCAGCGCCAACGTGACGGCGATGCGCGGCTTTGCCAATCTCTACGCCGTGTCGCCCACCGAAGGCGACCGCCAGTTCGACGTCTTTGCGCGACGCCTGCTCCTGCAGAACCCGCAGTTCCGCCGTCTTGCAGCAGCCCCCGGCGGCGTCGTCGAGCGCGCCCATCCGATTGCAGGAAACGAGCGTTATATCGGCACGGATTTCAACCGGTTCCGCTCCTTCCGGATCGCGGCCCAGGCCGACCGCTCTCGCGGGCGTCCGCTGATGCTGGGGCCGGTGCAGATGCCGGACGGGACCCGCGGTTTCAACCTCTTTCTCCCGGTTTTCGCCCGTTCGGCGAACCACCACTTCTTCTGGGGCTATATCGACGGGGTGATCGACGAACGGAAGCTCTACAAGGCGGCCGGCCTGATCGACGACAATGCCGGCACCGACAGGACAAAGTGGACGGGCGGGCACAACATAGCGCTGTCGATCCGAGACATCAGCGTTCCGGACAATATCCTCGAACCGTTCTTCGGCGACTACGAGGTCTTCAACCGGTCGCCGGTGGTGCGGAAAGTCGGTTTCCCCGGCGGCCAGTGGGAACTCGCCGCCATCCCGGCCGACGGCTGGACGAAGCCGCCGGAAAACCTCATGCAGGTCCGCCTGCTGATCGCGGGCGCCGCCTTCGTCATCATCGTGCCCATCTTCCTGACCGGCGGCCTCGTCAGCGAGCGGCAGCGCAACATCGCCGATCTCCGGGCGCGCGAGAAGCTGGTCCTGTCTCTTTCGCAGCGGCTCGATCTCGCGCTGGAAGCATCGAAGATCGGCATCTGGGATATCGGTCTGTCGACGGGCACGCGCAACTGGGACCAGCGGATGTTCCATCTGCACGGTATCTCAGAAGACGAAACACCGTCGGATGACGAGTGGCGCCAGGTGGTGCATCCCGACGATCTGGCGGACGTCAAGCAGGCGATCCAGGCGGTGCGGGACGGCGAGGATGCCTACTGGTCGCAATACCGCGTCGTCCTGCCCGACGGCGAGATCCGGCATGTCCGCAATGTCGGGTCGCGCCTGAAGAACCAGCGCGGCGAGGACACGCTCACCGGCATCAGCTGGGACGTGACCGAAGACGTGCTGATGAACGAGCGCCTTCGCGAGGCGAAGGAACAGTCGGACTTGCAGAATGCCAGGCTTGCGCAGATGACGCAGCGGCTGGACCTTGCGCTCGAATCCTACAAATGCGGCCTCTGGGAAGCCGATCTCGAGACCGGGCTGACGCTCTGGGACGACCGGATGTACCAGCTCTACGGCGTCGAAAGCAGCGGCGACCACATCGATCATGATACCTGGCTGAACGCGCTCCATCCCGACGACCGGGCGGACGCTCAGGAGAAGGTGGACGAAACCGTCGAGCAGGGCGTGCCCTATCTGCGCAAGTCGCGCGTCGTGCATCCGGATGGATCGATCCGCCATATCCAGTCGGTCGGAAACCTGCATGTCGGCCCCGACGGGTCGCGAAAGCTGACCGGCCTCGCCTTCGACGTGACGGAAGACGTGCTTCTGAACGAGAGGCTGAAGGCCGCCAAGGAGCAGGCCGACGCGCAGAATGCCGAACTGGAACGCACCACGCGACGCCTCGACCTGGCGCTCGATTCCTACCAGTGCGGACTGTGGGAAGCGGACCTCGTCGCAGGCCGTACCTATTGGGACGAGCGCATGCATCAGCTCTACGGCCTGACCTTCGTCGATGGGCTGGTGTCGCACGATACCTGGATCGCCGCCCTGCATCCCGACGACCGCAAGCCCACCGAAGACGCCGTCAACCACTGCATCGAACACGACCTGCCCTATGTCCACCAGGCGCGGGTCATAATGCCGGACGGAGAGGTGCGGCATATCCGGTCCGTGGGCAAGATTCACACGCTGGCGGATGGCGGGCGCAAGCTCGTCGGCATCGCCTTCGACGT
>CAMPIK010000211.1 GCA_946886325.1 uncultured Shinella sp. | reverse complement strand
GAAGTCGTCCTTCGTCGCCCAGATCGTGTGCGAGGCGAAGAGCGTGTAGCCTTCCTCCGCCGCCGTATCGCCACGCAAGAGCTTGAACTCCTTGAAGCCCGGCATCTCGGCAAGGCTCGTCTCGCGGTTCTTCCAGATGGCCTCGAAGGCCTCTTCATGGCCGGCGACGATCTTGAAGCGGTTCATGGCGATGAACATCTGAACTCCTCAGGCACTGTCCTTCTGACGCCCATGGCGGGCGCGTGCCGGGAAGGCTATGACATTGTCGTTGCCGCCTTCAAGCCCTTCGGTGCCCGGAGCAGCATTTTGCACCGGCGCCCGCGTTTCCCAGGTCGGGAATTCGGTGACGTTCGGATAGTCCTCCTGCATGCGGGCGCGGCGTGTCAGCAGCTCGTAGAGCTCCGGCACCAGCCCGTCGCCGTTCTGGGCGGCAAGCTTGTGCAGTCCGATCATCATGAAGGCATCGGGTCTCTGGTCGTTCACTGGGTCCGGTCTCCCTGGCTCATGCTTTCGAGCGCACGTGCGAAGCTGGACTTGCTGCCGTTGCGCAGCGGCACGAAGGCCTTTTCCCACTTCTTGCAGCCCGTCTTCACCCGAAGGCAGGCATCGTGGCTGATACAGTCGATGGGGCAGAAGACGCAGTCGACCGAGGGCAGGACGTTGTCGATGCGCGACACCGCCTCGCGCAGGCCGCCGTCATGGTGGATGAGGTTGGCGCCGTAGGAGCTGGCGATCTGGCGCAGGTGCGCCACCTGGCAGTCGCGCCCGCCGACATAGAGGAAGCTGCGGCCTTCAAGACCTGCCTTGTCGTTCGCTTCCGGTTGCAACGGCTGTTGCTCGCTCTTCTTCACCTGTCGGTGCCGGTGCTTGTCTCGCATGACGTTCCTCTCCGCTGGGCCGGAGCAACTGTCCGGAAGCGAGCGGACCCTACAAAACTTGAGTTTTCTAGTAAAGTCTAAACATGATGAAAATTATCATATTTAAATTTGGTGCGACACAGCCGGAATTCGGCGGTGCTCCGGCGCGTCAGTTGAAGACGATGGGAACGTTGAAGGCCCATGTGTTGCGGCCGGCCGCTTCCGGGATACGCGGGAAGGGCGCGGCGCCGCGGATCGAATCGGCCGCCGCCTTGTCGAGTGCCGCGACGCCGGAACTCTTCGCGACGCGGATCGACGAGGCGCTGCCATTCGCCGAGACGACGAAACTGACGACGACGCTTCCGGAATGGCCACCGCTCACCCGCCGCTTGGAGCGGTTGATCTTGCTGCGGATCTTGCCCGGATAATTGCTGACGGCGGCGTTTCCGGCGCGCGTTGAATTGCCCTTCTTTTCGCCGCCGAGCGCGGCAGTCTTCACGTCGGTGGAGCCATCGACCTGGCCGCGGGTTGCCGACTGCTGGCTCTTGCCCTTTTCGCCGGCCTTCTTGACGACCTTCTTCCGGACCGGCTTCTTCTCGACCGGCTTTTCGACCTTCTTCTCCGGCTCGGGCTCGATCGTCTCGGTCTTCGCCTCCGGCTCCACGTCCGGCTTGATCTCGGGGATCGGGATGGCCGCGATCTCGACCTCGGCGCCCTGGATCTCCATCGTCTCGACCGCCTCGGGGCTCACCGGCTGGATATCGAGCGGCTCGACGGGATCGACCGGCATCGGCTCGATCTCCTGCGGCACGATCTCTTCCGGCTTTATCTCGGAGACCTCCTGCGGCACCGGCTCGTATTCTTCGGGCTCGACCGGCTCGGGCGTGATCGTGTCGTCGGGATTGCCGGCTTCCAGCGATTCGAAAGCCCCGCTGCCGAGCATGGCGACCTCGGCCACGACGCCGCCGGCGATCAGCGCCTCGTCCTGCTTCTGCTCCGGCGCCATGGTGAGGATTGCCGCAGCACCTGCATGCGCCAGAAGCGAGAGCACCACCGCGCCGCCCCAGAGAAGCCTGCTACCAACCATCGTCACACCTGTATCGTCATCATTGTTCCGGATGCGGGCGTCATGCCCGCGCGTGCATCATCCCTCGAAGGTCGCCGCCGTGTTCGACCGCGTCACGATGCCGGCCATGCAGGCGCCATCGGTAACGCCCTCCCCCTCGCAGACCGGTGCGTCATTAATGAGGAGGCGCTTGACGCTGTCGCATTTGGTGCCCGGCAGATCGAACTGGCGCACCTTCGTCTTGCCCTGCGGCAGGTCGCGGAAGTCGAGCACGACCATGCGCTCGACCGTGCCCTTCTCGTTGAAGACGACGAATTCGAACGACACCTTGTTGAGCGACTGCGCCATGGCGTTGCCGGCGACGAAGGTGAAGAGGCAGCCCCGTTCGGACGGCGCCAGCGCATTGAGCTCGACATTCAGGCCCTTTGCCTGCGGCGCGGCCTCCTGGGCAACGACCGGCGCGGCGAGCGCGGCCAGAATGGCGGAGGACAAGGCGATAGCGCGGCAATTCATGATGTGAACCTTTGATCTCGACGTGGCTGGCGGCGTTTCCGGGCGGGTGCCGTGCCTGGCACTTTAACGCTGTTTAAGCCGGACGGAAACATTTAACATGAGTTTGGGATTCCGGTATTGCGTCCTTAAATAAATATGACTATGGAAGTCAAGATACTTGGAGCGCAACGGGCTGCAAACCTCTGTTCCGGCTGGTGAAATCCGGAGCTTGCGGAGTGCCTCGCATCGTCGCTGCCGACCGGACGGTTCCGCTGCAAGTGCGCAAACAGCAATGGACAGGCCGACCATGACAGAAGCGAACCGCCCCTCCCCCGCCGACATCCGCGCCTATCGCGCCGAAAACCCGAAGATGCGCGAGCGCGACATCGCCGCCCAGCTCGGCGTTTCGGAGGCAGCCCTCGTTGCAGCCGAAGTCGGCCTGACCGCCGTTCGCATCGATGCCGACGCCAATCGCTTCCTCGAACGCTCGGAAGCGCTCGGCGAGGTGATGGCGCTCAGCCGCAACGAAAGCGCCGTGCACGAGAAGATCGGCGTCTTCGAGAAGATCACCCCCGGCAAACACGCCTCGATCGTGCTCGGCGAGAATATCGACCTGCGCATCTTTCCAGGTGTCTGGGCGCATGGTTTCGCGGTTACGAAGACGGATGGCGACCAGGTGCGCCACAGCCTGCAGTTCTTCGACAAGGCCGGCACCGCCGTTCACAAGATCCACCTGCGCCCGGCGTCCAATCTTGAGGCCTACCAGGCAATCGTCGCCGATTTCCGGCTCGAGGACCAGTCGCAGGAACTCGTCGAGGAGCCGATGGGCGAAGCGGAAGTTCGCGGCCCCGTCGATGTCGAGGCGCTGCGCGACAACTGGAGCCGCATGACGGACACGCATCAGTTCTTCGGCATGCTGAAGAAGCTCAAGATCGGCCGGCAGGATGCGGTTCGCAGCGTCGGCGAGGATTTTGCCCGGCAGGTCGCCAGCGATGCCGTCAAGTCTATGATGTATGCGTCGGCCGAACGGGAGACCGAGATCATGTGCTTCGTCGCCAACAGCGGCATCGTGCAGATCCACTCCGGCAAGATCGCCAATATCCAGCCGATGGGTCCTTGGCTCAACGTCATGGACCCGACCTTCCACCTGCACCTGCGCATGGATCACATCGCCGAATGCTGGGTCGTGCGCAAGCCGACGACCGACGGCCATGTCACCTCGCTCGAGGCCTATGATGCCAAGGGCGAGATGATCATCCAGTTCTTCGGCAAGCGGAAGGAAGGCATGAGCGAACTCGCCGAATGGCGCGACATCCTCGACGCCCTGCCGCAGCCGGACGACAGCGTCGCCGCCTGAGACTTCGCCGCGGATTGAGGCAACCCGACCCGGAAAGGGACAGGACATGAAGAAGATCACCGACATCCGCCGCCCCCGCATGTGGGAAGTGGCGCTGACCGCCTTTGCGCTCGCCGCCCCCTTCGTCCTGCCGCAGGCGGTCGAGCGGGACGCCAGCTTCGTCACCCGCGCGGTGGCGCAGGAGATGCAGCAGGTCGATACCTCCCGTCTCGTCGCGATCGGCGGCGCGGTGACGGAGATCGTCTATGCGCTCGGCGAGGAAAAGCGGCTGATCGCCCGCGATTCGACCAGCATCTTCCCGGAAGAGGCGATGAAGCTGCCTGACGTCGGCTACATGCGGCGGCTTTCGCCGGAAGGCGTGATCGCGATGAACCCGACCTCGATCCTGGCGATCGAGGGCAGCGGACCGCCGGATGCGCTCGCCGTTCTCAAGAGCGCCGGCATCCCCTTCGTCACGGTGCCGGAAGGCTATGACCGCCCGGCGATCCTCCGCAAGATCGAGACCGTGGGCGCCGTGCTCGGCGTGCCGGACAAGGCGGCGGCGCTGGCCGAATCCGTTTCCAGGGATCTCGATGCCGCGGTGGCCGACACGTCGACCCGCCCGGAAGGCGACCGCAAGCGCGTTCTCTTCATCCTGAGCTTCCAGAACGGCCGCATCATGGCCGCCGGTGCCCATACGGCGGCCGACGGCATCCTCGATCTCGCCGGCGTCACCAACGCCACCGAAGGCGCATTCGAGGGCTACAAGCCGATGTCGGACGAAGCGATCATCGAGGCCAAGCCCGACGTGCTGATGGTCATGACGAACGGCGGCCCGCTCGACAGCCCGGACGAGGAACTGCTGGCGCATCCCGCAATCGCCCTGACGCCCGCCGGCCAGAGCAAATCGGTCCTGCGCATGAACAGCCTTCACCTGCTCGGCTTCGGTCCGCGCACGGCAAGCGCCATCCGCGAGCTGAACGCCGCCGTCTACGCCAAGCCCGGCAATGCCTCCCAGTGATATCGTGCCTGCACGTGATGTCATGAAAGGCGCGTGGCCGGCGAAGGCGGTAAATCCGGCGCAATCGGCCGTACCGGCCGAAGCCGGCGACCGCAGCCGGATCGCCCGGATTGCCGTGATCGGCCTCGCCATGCTCGCGGCCTTCGTCTTTCTCGCCTCGATCACCTCGGGCGCATCCGATGCATCGGCGGTGAGCGTCGCCGGCTCTCTCCTCACGGGCGCTGCCGACACCGCGCTCAGCATGCGCGA
This sequence comes from uncultured Shinella sp., assembly GCA_946886325.1. The sequence goes on along the minus strand of CAMPIK010000211.1, from coordinate 373 downwards.
CCGGATCATTGTCATCGACATTCGCCTGCCGCGCGCCGTTCTCGGCATGCTGGTGGGTGCTGCCCTTGCCGTCTCGGGCGCGGTGATGCAGGGCCTCTTTCGAAACCCGCTCGCCGATCCGGCGCTGGTCGGCGTTTCCTCGGGCGCGGCATTCGGCGCCGTGCTGATGATCGTTCTCGGCGGCATGCTGCCTGCCGCCCTGCTTGCAACGGTCGGCGAATTCGCCCTGCCGCTTGCCGCCTTCGCCGGCGCGTTGACCACGACGCTTGCGCTTTACGGCATCGCGACGCGCAACGGCCAGACCTCCGTCGCCATCCTTCTTCTCGCCGGCATCGCGATCGGCGCGCTGGCGCTCGCGCTGACCGGCATTCTC